>JAFUMV010000145.1 GCA_017482485.1 Lachnospiraceae bacterium | reverse complement strand
TCTACCAACTGAGCTATCTGGGCATTTTCTTATATATAATGCAAGGATGCAGCAGGTTCTGCAACCTTGCACTATTCTACATGTTTTTTCTTTTTGTGTCAACACTTTAATGCTAAAAAGTTGAAACTGTCACCGGGCAACAGTAACCTCAAATAACCTGTGTCACTTCCGCTGCATCTTTTCGCGGCCGCGCATCGGGAGCCTCTGCTCCATATCCCAGGGTGGCAATCAGCGGTATGCGCCAGCTGTCGTCCAGTCCCAGGATTCCGCAGACATCCTCCTGTTTGTAGCTTGCAATCAGGCAGGTGCCAAGTCCCAGTTCCACCGCTTCCAGAGAAGCATAAGACATGGGAATTGTAAGGTCCACACTGCTGGTGTCATGCCCACAGGTCATAATTCCGGGCCCGTAGCCTGCCCCAATCAGAATCGCGGGCGCAGTTTTGATCCAGTCGGGCGTTCCAAGACAAACCGAACCGATTTTTTCGATTACAGCAGGATCCACGACTGCGAAAAATTTCCATTTTTGTCCGTTTCCGGCAGATGGTGCCAGGCGCATGGACTCCAGAATTTTTTGAATTTTTTCCTGTTCCACCGGACGATCTTCGTATTTGCGAATACTTCTTCTGGCGGCAATTGCTTCCATCACATTCATGATATCATTCTCCTCTATTTGCGGGCCGGCCTGCCGGGTGACAATGCGCCGGGCAGATCGAAAATGACTTTTTTCATCACAGCAAATTCTCAATTTTCACGGATTCGCAAAGCATTCTTTAATGACATCTTCATCCCCGTATCCGAAAGGACAGGCGTCTGTTCTTCTGTTTGCGCTGTAATAGCTTCGGCTGATATGAGCTCTGCCCTGGTCATCCACGGTATAAGTGAGAAATTCATCCTTTTTCACCTTTTCCAGCCATTCCAGATCAGGATTTTCCCATACGAAAGAAATTCTGTCTGCCAGGCAGCGGCGGGATGGCATCTGCACCCAGCCTTCCGGATAGCGATCATTGACCCATTTCCACAGATAACGCAAAAACTGATGGCGATATTCATCCGACTGCAGAGAAAACCATGTAATTTCGTCATATCCCCATGCAAAGCATTCACTTTCCACCGGATTCTCGGGATCGATGCGTCCGAAATTGTCGTACTCAACGATAAACGGCATGCTTTCCGCAGTCCAGCCGCTGGGCGAGGTTCCGCCCTTGCTTCTGCCGAAAATGCTGTCGTAATGTCCTTCTTCCACATAACATTCCATGGGTTTGCCTTCGACCTGCTTTAAGCGAATCGGCCATGCATTGTAATCAAACAGCATCACACCGTCCACTTCGATGCCGTGGGTGTGGGCATCACAAAGCACATAATGACGGCGTGCATGTATCTTGGCATATGCGCGAATTTTATCAATCAATGCTTTCCAGTGTCTGTATCCTTCATCATTTGCACCGATTAAAAGCACCTGTCCAAAATGAATGCCTTCATATCCAGCGCTGATATAGGAACATGCTCTGTAGTAAATCCACAGCTGACTCTCCAGCTGGGTAATATCCTGTACAGAACTGCCCTCATGCCAGTGATTGACATATTTTCCGTCCGGGAAAAGCATCTTGTCGTAAGAAAAGCAGCGCTCCTCCACCGGAAGCCCGAAATCTTCAAATACCCATGCAGGAATGGGCACGGTGTCAATAAAAGATTTTGTAATACACTCAAATACACAGGCCTGTAAAATAAACTCCGGATCCACCTCATGGGCACGCGCTGCGCGCTCTCTTACCACTTTCTGGTGATTTTCCTCTCTTGTTGCGCTCCAGGCAAAGGCCGCGCGGCCGATGAACTTCGCCCCTTCATTTTTTAACATGCGAAGATCATCTTCAAAAGTCTGTGAAGGAGAAAAGCAATCCTCTCCCAGCCCTGTGTGTGTAACAGCGTGTGAAAGATAATTGTTCAGTACCTCTCTCGAAATTGAACCGTCAAAAGAAAAATTCATAACCCCTTAATCTCCTTTCTGCTGATAGCCCCATATGATGTCATCTTTTCAGTCCCCCATGACTGTTATTTTTATCCTATCAGGAAAAAAAACGGGTGTAAATGTAGATTCCTGTGGTCTAACCCCGACTGTCCTGTACTTTTTTGCTTCGCTGCCGATCCGTATCATCCCGTTTCCAGGCTGCAGGGATGCATTTGGGCAGCCGCATACGGGTCAGTTTTCTTTCTCAAGACCTTCAGATGTCAGCCGGTAAATCACGGTACAGACTTCTTCCATATACTTTCTGTCATGGGATATGCTCAGAATTGCTCCCTGATACCCCTGCAGCATCGCCCGGATTACAGGTCCAGACAGCGGAGAAAAGTTGCGGGTTGGCTCATCCAGAATCAGCACATCCGCATCCGACAGACTCATTTTCAAAAGCAGAACTTTCGCTTTCTGACCGCCGGACAGTTCCCGGATCGGATGATTCATTTCATCCGCCGTGTATTTCAAAGAGCCCAGATAAGTCCGGATTTTCGTGGTTTCCGCTTTGTCCCCCGTCATGCTCAGATATTCTACAGGATTCTGATCCAGATCTAAAAGTTCCTCATAATTCTGAGGCATATAAACCGCACGGATATCCGTCCGCCTTAACATTTCCTGCGCCATTTTCTTCAGCAGTGTGGTCTTTCCTGCGCCGTTTTGCCCGACGATGCATACTTTCTCCCCACCCCGAATGCGAAGAAAGATATTCCTGGCCAGCAGATGACTCTCCCCGTTTTCGTTTTCCGGCGTCCACAACTCATCCAGGGAATATTCCAGCACGGTTTTTCCTGCCGGCATTTTTACATTTTCTCCGATTTTAAAAAAAATGGCGTCCTCTGTTTCCGGAATTTCCGTCATTTCCTCCGCTTCACGCTCATAGCGGCGTTCCAGAGACTTCACCGCTTTCATTTTTTTCTTTAACAGCTGACCCCCATGAGGATCCTGACGGCTGACAGCATTCTGCTCATGCTCCACTTTCTGCTGAATCTTCCGGAATTTTTCCTGACGCTTCTTTTCCTCCCGCCGCTCATTGTATGCCTGCTGTTCCTGATTTTCCAGACGGTTCATGCGCTCCGCCAGATACTGACAATATCCCTTTTTTGCAATTGTATAATGACTTTCCGTTTTTCGTTTCAGCTGTTCGATATGAATTACCACATTTGCTGTCCGCTCAATCAACGTTTCATCATGTGAAATAAACAGCACCGGACAGGCGGATTCCTTAATAAAACGCTCCAGCCATTCCAGCGTTTCAATATCAATGTCGTTAGAGGGCTCATCCAGCAAAAGTACCGTGGGCTGTGCCATAACAATGGCCGCCATCTGGGCCTTCACTTTTTCACCGCCGGACAGCGTCTTCATTTTCTGATTGCCGTAGAAAAAATCGCCCGGCAGCCGAAGCTGTGCCGCCAGCTGCGCCAGTTCTTTCGGTGACTGCTCCCAGAATATATCATTCTGGCTGAAATATTCATATACCGTTTTCTCTTTTTCCGCAGGCGGCAGCTCCTGGGGCAGATACCCCAGCCTTTCCCCGGTGCAGATCCGTTCCCCCTGTGCCTCGGCATAATCTTCTATCATTTCCGGATCATAAATCCATTTTAGCAGCGTGCTTTTTCCGTTTCCCTCTTCCCCGATCATCACGGCCTTATCTCCGGGATTTAAGACAAACTGAAAATCCTTTAAAATAACGCGCAGGTCTTTTTTATGTGTAATTGTCAAATTTTTTATCTGTAACATAAATTCCTCCCTGCGGATGTATATTAATAAAGGGCGCGCAATAGCGCACACTCCGCGTCGAGCGCGGTCGCGAAGCGACAATTTCACCGCGCGAGTACGCATCGTTGCGCGAAGCGCATTTTTGCTCTACAGGAATTTTCGCAGAAAATTTCTGTAGAGCAAAAAAGTCCGCTTTCCTGCCGAAAGCGGACCCAAACACAAATAAACCCTATTTATAACAGGATTCGAAATGTGCAGTGTTCTAATTCGGCATGAAAACAAAGCCCTGAGGGCATCCGCATCTAAATGCAGCTGTTTGTATTCTACAGTTATTCAGCTGCAGACAGTTATTTGTTTCTCACCAAATCAGATTATCTGTACATTTCTTCACCCAACGCACAAATGTGCGCCTTTCTTTGTATTTCAGGGAATATTTCCCTGTGGTCTTTTAACCATAGCACACAAAAAGATAATTGACAAGCAGCGTTTGGATATATCCCCCAAATTGTAATAATTCGTTACTGCTGCCTCCGTTCTCAGTAATACGCTACTCTCTGCGCAGTAAAAACAAAACGCTTCCCAGGCATCCGGGCACCAGCGCCAGAAATGCTGCGACTCCAAGCACGTCTGCCTGTTCTCCTGACACTTTGGAGAACAGTTCTCCCAAAGATACTGTCAGCATAAATATCAGAACAGGAATGCCGATCAACACCAGCTTTGCCGGAAGAATGTATAATACCTGTAACAGATTATGGCCGATTTTTTTCATGAATACCTCCCTACTCTCACAAAAGTTTTCTCTCATTCTGGCACCGTTGTCATACGGACGGCATCGTAATGGCCATCTTTTCAACGATACTATATTAATGTAAAGTTATGCTTTTGTTTCTGCTATCAGAATCGGGTAAGTCCCTTGTAAAATCGGCGTAAACCAAAAAAGAGAGCTCGCTCTGTGAAATTCTCCCGGCAATCATAGACTGCCTGCGCGGCGGGTCCGCCAAGCGGACATCTGCCATTCCGCCGCAGTGGGATCCCACAGAGCGGCTTATAGTCTATTGACGCATCTCATTTCATGGCTCTTTATTTTGAACGGCAGCCGGCTTTGAATCCGACGCTTTCTCTTTAGTCACGGGCTTTGAAAACTGCTTCTTTTCCCTTTGTCCCTTATAAAACTGCTTTTTGGATTCCTGTAAGGGCTTCTCTGCCTGATGTTTCTCTTCCTGTACAGTATTTCCGACAGGCTTCTTTTCTTCCTGCGC
>JAFUMV010000144.1 GCA_017482485.1 Lachnospiraceae bacterium | reverse complement strand
TAGAGAGATTGCTGAAAAATATCTGACAAATTTTCAGTTTATCAGCCTGATGGATGTGGTGGAAATCATCATCATTTCCGTCATGGTTTATTATGTCATTCTATTCATAAAAAATACCAGAGCATGGACCCTGTTGAAAGGGGTCTTGATCATTCTGGTTTTTCTGCTGATCGCACAGGTTTTAAAAATGACAACCATTCTCTGGATTGCCAGAAGTGTATTCCAGCTGGCGGCAATCGGTTTGATTATTATTTTACAGCCTGAACTGCGCAAGGCGCTGGAAGAACTGGGAAAGAAGGATTTTATATCGTCCATATTTCCTTTTGAACTGAACAAATCTGAAGAGACATTATTTTCCGATAAGACAATTCGGGAAATCACAAAGGCCTGTGTGGAAATGGGCAAAGCGAAAACGGGAGCCCTGATTGTGGTGAAGCAGAAGGATTCCCTGACGGAATACGAGAGAACGGGTATCGAAGTGGACGGTCTGGTGACAAGCCAGCTTCTGATTAATATTTTCGAACACAATACTCCGTTGCATGACGGTGCGGTGATTATCCGCGGAGATCGTGTGACGTATGCAACCTGTTATCTGCCGTTATCTGATAATATGCTGTTGAGTAAAGAGCTTGGAACCAGGCACAGAGCCGGTGTGGGCATTTCGGAAGTGGCGGATTCCATGACAGTCATTGTTTCCGAGGAAACAGGAAAAATCAGCGTTGCCTATGACGGGCGTCTCAGCAGAGGCTTAACCGGGCAGCAGCTGGAAGAAAAGCTGAGAACCATCCAGAATAAGACCACGGAAGAGAAAGAGCACAGACGATGGAAAGGATGGCCGCGGAATGAAAAATAAACTGACTCATAATCTGGGACTGAAGATTCTGGCTGTGATGGTGGCCATTATTCTGTGGATGATTGCTGTGGATATCAATGATCCTGTGGATAAAACCGTCTATTACAATGTGCCGGTTCAGATGACCAATACATCGGTTCTGACCGGTCAGAATAAGACATATAAGGTTAAAGACAACACTGATTCGGTGAAGGTTACAGTACAGGCGCCAAAGTCCGTGCTCAGCTCGATTACCAGAGACAATATTACCGTAAAAGCCGACTGTACCAAACTGACGGATGCGGATGAGATTCCTATCGAGATAGGGGTAAATAACGAGTGGCTGGAGAAGAATATTGAGAATATTCAGATAGACAAAAAGAATCTGCTGCTTGATATAGAAGATAAAAAGACGAAGCAGCTGCGCATTGAGGTTGTTAAGACCGGAACTTTGCCGGATGGTTATGTGACCGGAAAGATTTCAACCGAAACAAATATGATGAGCATCAGCGGACCTGAGTCTGCGGTTGCTCCTGTAGTTCGGGCAGTCGCGGAAGTGTCTATGGATTCGGTTACCTCGAATGTGGAAATCGAAATTCAGATCAGGCTTCTGGACGAAATGGGAGAAGAGATCAGCTCATCAGACATCAAGAAGAGTATTGACAGCGTCAAGGTGACGGTTCCGATTCTGAAGACCAAGGAAGTCGCTGTTTCCTACAGCACGTATGGAACGCCGGAGGATGGCTATGCTCTGACGGGCACGGTGACATCATCTGCCGATACCATACTGATCGCAGGAAAAGAGAGCACGATTAAGGATATTACAGAGATCGTAATACCTGCATCGGAACTGGACGTGACAGATGCAAAAGAAAATGTTATCTCTGTGGTGGATATTCGAAAGCATCTGCCCACGGATGTGAGTCTTGGAGATTCCTCTTTTGACGGAAAAGTAACACTGACAGCGGAAATAGAACCGATTCGCCGGAAAACAATCATATTTTCCACAGACGTGATTCAGATACTGAATGTACCGGAAGGATGGACCGCAGAGGCTGTTGCTGATCAGGAAGCGCGTCTGAGCATCAGCGGATTGCAGCGGAATTTGAATGAGGTCAGCGACGCAACAATTACGCCGCATTGCGACGTTTCCACATTATTGGATGCAGATGGCAATCTTTCTGCCGGAGAGCAGGAAATTGTAATAAAATTTATTCTTCCGGATACGGTAAGGCAGGTAGAGCCTGTGAATGTATTCATACGGCTTACCCCTAATACGGAAGGATAATTGAGGAGGACAATATTATGGCAAGAATGTTCGGCACAGATGGTGTCAGAGGTGTTGCAAATGAGGAATTGACACCGCTTTTGGCGATGCAGCTTGGTCAGGCAGGTGCATATATTCTGACCAAGGAGAATAAGCACAAACCGACGATCATGGTTGGCTGTGATACGCGTATGTCGGGTGACATGCTGGCTCACGCACTGATGGCAGGTATCTGCAGCGTAGGTGCCAATGCAGTTTATGTTGGGGTGATTCCGACTCCCGCGATTGCGTATCTGACAAAGAAATATAAGGTAGAAGCGGGCGTTGTAATTTCTGCGTCCCACAACCCGATGGAATTTAACGGAATCAAGTTCTTTGACGGAAACGGATACAAACTTCCGGATGCGCTGGAGGATGAGATTGAAGATCTGATTAAGAATGACATGAAAGGCGTGGAGTTCCCCAACGGTTCCGGTGTCGGCAGAATCAAATACCGTCAGGATGCAAGAGAGGAATATATCAACCATGCGGTTCATGCGGTGCCTGTTGATTTGAGCGGCATGAAGATTGTTGTGGACTGTGCGGAAGGCGCTGCTCATTACACCTCCGTAGAAGCTCTGCGTCAGCTTGGCGCAACGGTAGTACCGATTCATAACATGCCCGATGGAACAAACATCAATGCAAACTGCGGTTCCACACACATGGAAGAGCTGCAGGCCCGGGTAGTCTTCGAAAAAGCCCATATCGGTCTGGCATTTGATGGTGACGCGGACAGACTTCTTGCCGTGGATGAGCTGGGCAATGTGGTGGACGGAGACCAGATCATGGCAATCGTCGGCGCACATATGCGCAATATGGGAAAATTAAAACAGAATACCATTGTCGTAACGGTTATGAGTAATCTCGGATTTTTCATGTTTGGAGATAAAGAAAAAATCCATATCGATAAAACAAAAGTCGGTGACCGTTATGTGCTGGAGCGCATGAGAGAAATCGGAGCAAGCCTTGGCGGTGAACAGTCCGGACATATTATTTTCCTGGATGAGAACACCACCGGAGACGGCCTTCTGTCCGCACTGCATCTGCTGGAGGTGCTTGTTGTGACCGGAAAGCCTCTGTCTGAGCTGGCAAAAGTAATGACGGTGATGCCGCAGGCTCTTGTCAATGCAAAAGTGCCCAATCACAGAAAATACCGGTATCTGGAATATCCTGAAATCGCAGCGGCAATTGAGAAGCTGGAGAAGGAATTTGCAGGAGAAGGACGTGTGCTGATTCGTCCTTCGGGTACAGAGCCCAAGGTTCGTGTCATGATCGAGGGAAAAGACAAACAGAAGATTGAAGAGGAAGCGCGTAAGCTGGCTGAGCTGATTCAGAACCAGATGTTATAATTATCTTGCGGTCTTATCCTGAAAATGATATGATAATTGTATCCATTCAGTCAAAGATAATCGTAGAAGAACCCTGCGAAAAGTAAAAAAGGGAGGGAAGACTATGGTACGCCAGAAGGTAGTTATCAAGAACCCTACAGGACTCCATTTAAGACCTGCGGGCATCCTTTGTAAGGAAGCAATGCAGCACAAAGCGTTAATCACATTTACATTTCGGGACAGTATCGCGAATGCGAAAAGTGTATTGAGCGTTCTCGGCGCATGTGTGAAGTGTGGAGATGAGATCGAAATCGTCTGTGAAGGGGAAGACGAAAAGGAAGCACTGGAAGCTTTGGTGAAAGCGATTGAAAGCGGCCTTGGTGAATAGGTAACACAGAAAATGGATCCGTCAGCCCGGGGTAACCTGGGCTGATGTTATTTAAAACTTCAAATCAGAGGAGAGAATATTGACATGATGAATTATCAGAAATATCGCCGCAATCCGGTGGTGGATTATCCCCGGCGTGAGTGGCCCAATAAGGAAATTGAAAAGGCACCGATCTGGTGCAGCGTGGATCTCAGAGACGGCAACCAGGCCCTGATTGATCCTATGGTGGTGGAAGAGAAAATCGAAATGTTCCAGTATCTGATCAAGCTGGGCTTTAAGGAAATTGAGGTGGGATTTCCGGCTGCCAGCCAGATTGAATTCGATTTCCTGCGTCAGCTCATTGACAGAAAGCTGATTCCGGATGATGTGTATGTGCAGGTTCTGACACAGTGCAGAGAAGAGCTGATCGACCGTACTTTTGAGGCAATTGAAGGATGTAAGAAAGCGGTAGTACATATTTATAATTCCACCTCTACCCTGCAGAGAGATGTGGTATTTCATATGGATCGCCCGCAGATCATCGACATTGCGGTTAAGGGAACACAGATGGTAAAGGAACGTGCAGAGAAGTTCCCCGGTGAAATTGTATTGGAATATTCTCCCGAAAGCTTCACCGGAACAGAGCTGGATTTCGCGCTGGAAATCTGCACTGCAGTTCAGAAAACCTGGGGCGCAACAAAAGAGAAACCGATTATCATCAATCTCCCTTCCACAGTGGAGATGAACACACCGAATGTTTATGCGGACCAGATTGAATGGATGAATAAGCATTTCGAAAACAGGGAAAGCATTATTCTGAGCATCCATCCCCATAACGACAGAGGAACCGGCGTTGCATCCTCCGAACTGGCGCTGCTTGCAGGGGCTGACCGTGTGGAAGGAACACTGTTCGGCAACGGTGAGCGTACCGGCAACGTGGATATTTTAAATATTGCATATAATATGTTTTCACAGGGCATTGATCCTGAACTGGAAATCGGTCACATCAATGAGATCATTGATATTTACGAAAGATGCTGTAAGATTCCGATTCATCCCAGACATCCTTATGCGGGCAAACTGGTATTTACCGCATTTTCAGGTTCTCATCAGGATGCCATCAACAAGGGTGTTCATGCCATGAAGGAAAGAAACAGCCAGATCTGGCAGGTTCCGTATCTTCCCATCGATCCGGCAGATATCGGAAGAGAGTACGAACCCATTGTTCGTATCAACTCTCAGTCCGGCAAGGGCGGTGTGGCATTCATTATGGACACTTATTTTGGGTTCAAGCTGCCCAAAGCCATGCACGAGGAATTTGCAAATGTTATTCAGAATATTTCCGAGAAGCAGGGAGAAGTTTCTCCGGAACAGATCATGGACAATTTTCGGAAAGAATACCTCAATCAGAAGGAGCCTCTGCATTTCAGAAGACTGCGCATAGAAGATCTGAGTGCGAACGAAAATGCGGGTGAATTTGACACCAGAGTTTACGTTGACTATACGCTGGCAGGCGGTTCCATCAAGACCTTCGAAGCAGTCGGCAATGGCCCGATCGATGCGGTGCAGAGAGGTCTGAAAGAAAGATTCGGCATCAATATCAAGGTTCTTGACTATGAAGAGCATGCACTGCAGAGCGGTTCCAACTCGCAGGCGGCAGCCTATATCCACATGCTGGACGGCGAGAGCGGCCGTGTAACCTATGGTGTTGGTGTGAGCTCCAACATCACCAGAGCATCTGTGCGGGCAATATTCTCTGCGGTAAACCGCCTGGAGCTGGTAAAGGGCGTCTGAATACATGGCGCATCAAGGCATAAAAGTTGTGTTTGAATTCTGATCGGGGGTACGTAATATGCCGCCGGTCAGAGATGCGCAGAAGCGCAGAAGGAGAGCTTAACGATGGAAAAACCGGCAATAGCAGGTGGAAAGCCTGTGAGAGAGACGAAGATTTTTTATGGACATCAGAGTCTGGATGAAGCGGATTACCAGGCTGTTCTTGATGTTTTAAAGAGCGATTATCTGACCTGCGGCCCCAAGATCGCGGAGCTTGAGCAGAAACTCTGCAGGATCACGGGGGCGAAATATGCGGTGGCCATCAGTAACGGTACTGCCGCATTGCATGTTGCCTGCATGGCGGCCGGCATTGGAGAAGGGGATGAGGTAATCACCACTCCCATTACCTTCGCGGCATCGGCAAACTGTGCCCTGTATTGCGGCGCAAAGCCTGTTTTTGCAGATATAAACGAAAAAACATATAATATAGATCCTGAGAGCGTGCGGGCACATATCACCGACCGCACAAAGGCGGTGGTGGCAGTGGATTATACCGGACAGTCCACACAGCTGGATGAGCTGCTGGAAATCTGTCATGAGAACGGTCTGACGCTGATCACGGATGGCGCCCATTCCATCGGAACAAAATATAAAGGAAAGCCCACCGGTTCCATTGCGGACATGACCACCTTCAGTTTTCATCCGGTGAAAACTGTGACTGCCGGAGAAGGCGGCGCCATCATGACCAATGACCCTCAGCTGTATGAGAAACTTGTGCTGTATCGGGCACACGGTATCACGAGAAATCCGGCCCTGATGAGCAAAGAGCCGGATGGTCCCTGGTATTATGAACAGGTGGATCTGGGGTATAATTACCGTATGACGGATATTCAGGCCGGCCTTCTGATCAGCCAGTTAGATAAGCTGGAGGCGTTTCGTGCGCGCCGCAAGGAAATCGTGAACAGATACGACCAGGCCTTTTCCAGATTGCCCCAGATCGTCGTGCAGGAGGAAATTCCCGAGTCCGATACTACAAGACATTTATATATCCTGCGGATCAATCCGGAAAAACTGACGATTAACCGCCGGGAATTTTTCGATGCGTTGGGAGCGGAGAATATCTGCTGTAACGTACATTATATCCCGGTTTATTATTTCCCTTACTATCAGAAGCTTGGCTATGAAAAAGGACTTTGTCCGAAAGCGGAAAAGCTGTATGATGAAATTATCAGCCTTCCGCTCTACAGCGCCATGAGCGATCAGGATGTGGAAGATGTGATCGCCGCTGTGGAAAAAATTGCGACATATTATGCAAAATGAGGATAACCACATTTGAAATGCAGAAGCGGTGTGGATAAGCGGTTGTCCCATTGAAATGGAGACGAAGATGAACGAGCGAAAGTTTCAGACCCCCTATTTTGTAATCGATGAAGAACAGCTGAGCAGGGATTTTTCCATGCTGACAGATTCCCTGGACGATTCCTGGCCCAATTACCGGGTTGGCTATTCTTTTAAGACCAATTCCCTTCCCTGGCTGGTAACTTTTTTGAAAGAAAAGGGAGTCATGGCGGAGGTGGTGTCCGATGATGAATATTCTCTGGCTTCCTGGCTCGGCTTTGAAGACGATGAAATTGTATATAACGGTCCGGTAAAGGTACGCGACTCCTTTGAAAAGGTGCTCCTTGCCGGGGGCATTGTGAATATGGACGGACGCCGGGAGCTTTGCTGGCTAGAGGAAGTTGCGGCGGCAAATCCGGATAAACTGTTAAAAATCGGCATTCGTGTGAATTTTAATCTGGAAAAGCTCTGCCCCGGGCAGACGACCATGGGAGAAGCCGGGGGCAGATTCGGATTTGCCTATGAAAACGGTACCTTCGCAGAGGTGGTAAAGCGGGTGAGAAATATCTCCAATGTGGAAATTGCAGGGCTGCATCTGCATTCCAGCAGTAAATCCAGAAGCGTTGCCGTTTTCGAAGCAATCGCGTCCATGGCATGCAAACTCAAAAAGGAGTTTGATTTGGAACTTTCCTATGTGGATCTTGGCGGCGGATACTGCGGCGGTCTGCCCAATCGTCCCCAGTATCCGGATTATTTCCCGGCAGTGGCGGCGATTCTGGAGCAGGAATTTGATTGTGAAGAGACAACGCTGATTGTGGAGCCTGGAATTTCCCTTCTGTCAAAAGCGAGCACTTTCGTGACCAGCGTTGTGGATGTGCGGGATATCGGGACAGAACGCTATCTGATTACCGACGGCAGCCGTTTCAATATCGATCCCACCATGATCAAGCCTTCCCATTTGTTCCACCTGGACTTAAATCCTGACCAGCCTGCTGAGCGCAGCACAATGGAGCATCAGTGCGTATCCGGATTTTCCTGCATGGAAGTGGATCGCCTGTTTGAATATGAACAGGGGCCTGAGCTGATGGAGGGAGATCGGATTATTTATGAAAACGTTGGCGGCTACACCATGAGCCTGAATCCCCTTTTCATCAAATATTTCCCCGATGTTTATATTCGAAGGGACGGAAAGCTTCTGCGGGTCCGCAGGCGCTGGACCCCGAAAGAGTATGTGGCAAACAGCATGCTCTATGGAGAAGAGGAAGAATGAATATTTTGATTTTAAGCTGCGGCACGCGCAATAAACTGGTTCGTTTTTTCAAAGAGACGCTGAAGAACCGCCCGGAAGGCGGAAACGTGATCGTGACCGATTGCAGTGAATGGGCACCGGCGCTCTATGAAGCGGACGCTTTTCATATTGTGCCCCGTATGACGGAGCCGGGATATCTGGAACACATTCTGGATATCTGTAAAAAAGAAAAAGTAAACGCAGTGCTGCCGCTTTTTGAGGACGAGCTGGATCTGATTGCGCAGAACCGACAGATGTTTGAGGCAGAAGGCATTGTGCCCGTTGTCTCGGAGAAAGAAACTGTAGCGCTCTGCAGAGATAAATATCTGTTTTATCAGCATCTGGTGAAAAACAATATTCCGGCGCTGCCTACCTGTCTTGGACTGGAAGAGTTTGATGCCATGTATGCGGCGGGAAAAATGGATTTTCCTGTTTTTGTAAAGCCCGTAAACGGCTGCGGAAGCGTGGGAATCAGTAAAGTGGAAGACCGGGAACTGCTGGAAATATTATGCCGCCGCAGTGAGGATGGCCTTTTAATTCAGCAGTTTGCCGACGGGGAGGAACTGGGTGCTGACATCTATGTGGATTTGAAGAGCCAAAAGCCGACAGCGATTTTTACCAAGAAAAAAGTGCGCATGCGTGCCGGAGAGACGGAAAAATCCGTTTCCGTAAAGGATGAAACGCTGTTTGCCTTAATTGAGAAGACTGTTTTGACATTGAAGCTGGCAGGTCCGGTGGATATGGATATTTTCAAAGTAAACGGACAGTATTTTATTTCTGAAATCAATCCCCGGTTTGGCGGCGGTTATCCGCACGCTTACCATTGCAATGTGAAGTTTCCCGAGCTGATTGCGGAAAATCTGTGCGGCAGAGAAAACAGATGCGCGATTGGAGAATACGAAGAGGGAATCTGCATGATGAAGTATTCGGATGAGATTGTGCGAAAAGGGAGCTGGGGAGTATGAAAGAGCGAATCTATGTCTGCCATACTTATTATCATGTATATGTGACCTGCTTAAAGGAGCTGACCCTGCCCAAAGCCATGCGCGGACAGGCCACGCTGGTTTTGAGCACCATGTCCAACGATTTCGGCAATTTGAAAGAAAGGGCCGAAAAGAGCGGGCTTTTTGAAGAAGTGCTGATGTTTGAGGAAAAGGAAGAGCACTCTTTTCCGGAACTGGCAAAATACCATACGGATTACGGCAATCTGGTGCGCAATCTTTTTTCAAGAATGAAGTTCACCAAATTGTATGGAAAGCTGCAGGAGCCTTATGTACCTGTGGATTTCAAAAAATATAAAGATATTTATGTGTTCTGCGATTCCGATCCCATCGGCTATTATCTGAATTATAAAAAGATCAGATATCATGCGGTGGAAGACGGACTGGACTGCATTTGCTATTATGATACTGCCCGCTATGATAACAGGGGACATTTCGAACTGAAAGCCTTTCTGGCGTCATTGAATTTGATTTTTATTCAGAACGGATACAGCAAATACTGCGTTGATATGGAAGTAAATGACACTTCCATTTTGAAGTATCCCTGCAAAAAATATATTGAGCAGCCCAGAGAAGCGCTGGTGCGCCGCCTGACGCAGGAGGACAAGAACGTGATTCTGCGGGTATTCCTGGAAAATATGGACGCCCTGACAGAGCAGCTCAAACACGGCGATCATCATGAGAAAAAGGTGCTGGTGCTTTCCGAGCCTTTGTGTGAGCTGGATGTGAGAAAGCAGCTGTTTACAGATCTGGTGGAACAGTATGGAAAGGATGCGCAGGTGCTGATCAAGCCCCATCCCAGAGATGTGCTGGATTATAAGGAGCTGTTTCCGCAGCATATTGTGCTGGACGGTAAGTTCCCCATGGAGATTTTAAATTTTGTGGAAGGTCTGGAATTTGAAAAAGTGGTTTCCGTTTATACGGTGCCCGATTCCATTCATTTTGCCAAGGAAAAAATCTTTTTGGGCGATGATTTCATGGACAAGTATGAAAATCCGGAGGCTCACCGGTTCAACGAGCAGATTTATTGAGTTTGCTGCAGCCGGCAGCACGGATAAAATGGCCTGCATACGGGCCACAGAGAGGAATTTTTTTACATGAAAAAAATCTGGAAAAAGATGATGGTTCTGATGAACAGGAAGCAGAAACTGAAAATGGTGCAGATCCTGATCATGATGCTCATCGGCGCAGTTTTGGAAACTGCCAGCATCGGTCTGGTGCTTCCGGCAATTCAGGTGATTTTAACCCCGGAAAGTCTGGAAGGGGACGGTCTTGTTGCGAAGGTTTACCGGATGACCGGTCTGGGGAATCCCACACATTTTATTGTGCTGATTTTAAGTATGATCATTCTGGGATTTGTGTTAAAAAATGTATTTCTGTTTTTCCAGAACGTGGTACAGCTTCGGTTTGTTTATACCAATCAGTTTGAAACTTCCCAGCGCATGATGATCAATTTCATGAAGCGTCCCTATGAATATTATCTGAATGCGGACACTTCCGTGATTCAGCGCGTGATCACTTCCGATGTGAATAACATGTACGGACTGGTGCTGGCAAGTCTGCAGCTGGTGAGTGAAATTATTATTTTCGTGTTCCTTGCAGTCGTGCTGATCACCCAGGCTCCCATGATGATTCTGATGATCGCCACTTTGCTGATTGTGGTTTTGGCTGTGATCAAATGCGTTTTAAAGCCTGTCATGTATAAGGCGGGTCAGGAAAATCAGGATTATTACAGCGGCCTTTATAAGTGGATCGAAGAATCCGTTATGGGCATCAAGGAAATCAAGATCGCAAATAAGGAAAACTATTTTATCACAGAGTATGGAAAATGCGGTCAGGGATATGTGAGCGCTGTACAGCGTTATAACATTTTCAATTCGACCCCCCGTCTGTTGATTGAAACGGTGTGCATGGCAGGTCTGATTCTGTATCTGCTCATCATGATTCTGGCGGGTGCGGAAATGTCCGGCATGGTAGGACAGGTAGGAACTTTTGCGGTGGCGGCAATGCGCCTTTTGCCTTCTGCGAACCGGATCAATAATTATCTGACTCAGATTTCCTATTTTGAGCCCTTCTTCATGGGGGTTTCCGACAATCTGCAAGAGGAAATCCATGATGAGAACATGGTTTATGACATGGAAGCCTATCGGCAGAAGAAGCAGGTGGAAAAGCTTCCTGTAGAGAAAAAGATTGAATTAAATGATATCGTTTATCATTACCCCAATTCCGATGCGCTGATTTTTGATCATGCTCATATAGAAATTCCGGTGGGAACCTCTGTGGGTATTGTGGGAACTTCCGGTTCCGGTAAGACCACGATTGTGGATATCATGCTGGGTCTTTTAGACATTCAGCAGGGCCAGATTCTGGCCGACGGCGTGGAGGTGCGGGATCATTATGAAGGCTGGCTTAAGAATATCGGCTATATTCCGCAGACAATTTTCATGGTCGATTCCACCATCCGCAAAAACGTGGCATTCGGTTATCATGATGAAGATATTGATGATGAAAAAGTGTGGGCTGCGCTGAAAAAAGCCCGTCTGGATGAGTTTGTACGGGGGCTGCCCGAAGGGCTGGATACCAGCATTGGTGAGCGCGGCATCCGTATTTCCGGCGGCCAGCGCCAGCGTATCGGTATTGCCAGAGCGCTGTTTGAAGATCCCGAAGTGCTGGTTTTGGATGAAGCGACCAGTGCGCTGGACAACGAGACAGAAGCTGCGATTATGGAGTCCATCAACAGCCTGCATGGTCATAAGACGCTGGTGATCATCGCGCACCGTCTGCAGACCATTGAAAAGTGTGATATGGTTTACCGTGTGGAAGAGGGGCAGATCACAAGAGAACGTTAAGCATATGGACAGCGCGGCCGTGATCTTCAGACCTATCGGCACCGCGGTATACAGGCAGCGTAACATATCGGCAGCGCGGTATGCGCACAAAAAACGGAAAGGAGCACAGCAGCATGGCAGGAAAAAAGAGACAGGCCAATTTTGAATTACTGCGTATTCTGGCCATGTTTATGGTTGTGATCATGCATTTTCTGGCCAGGAGCAGTGTGATGCAGGAAAGCAGAAGAGACAGCCTGTATGTGTTCGGCACTGTCACAGAGTCTTTGTGCATCTGTGCTGTAAACGTGTATGTGCTCATCAGCGGTTATTTTCTTTCTGCTGCTGATGTTTCCTGGAAAAGGGTGATTCGTCTGATCGCCCAGACATTATTTTATACCCTGCTCATTCCGGTGGTGCTGGTGCTTGCCGGACAGATGGAGCTGGGCAGTGCGGTCGGCATTTATCAGATCTGGCCTGCTGTATTTCCGGTACAGAGCGGGCAGTACTGGTTTGTTTCCGCTTATGTGGTGATGTCGATTTTTTCACCCTGTTTAAATGCAGCCCTTGAAAAGCTGGATCAGAAGAAAACAAAACAGATGCTGGCAGCATTGCTGCTGTTTTTCTGCGTTGGAAAAACATGGAGTATTCTTCAGTTTTCCACCGATAAGTACGGCTATGATTTCGGCTGGTTTATGGTGCTTTATCTGATCGGCGGTTATATTCGCAGATATGGTGTGGGATTTTTTACCAATAAAAAAAGAAGCGCAGCGGTTTATCTGGTTTCGGCCGGTGTGATCGCGTGTGCTGAACTGGTTTTGAATCTGCTTGCAGAGAAAATAGAGGGACTGCGCTATTACAGCTCCGTGCCCTATCATTATAATTTTCTGTTTTGTCTGACGGGAGCTTTGGGATTGTTCTTCCTGTTTTATCATATGAATATCAAAGAAGGACGGATGGCAGAGATCATTCGCCTTGTCAGCCCTGCGGTGCTGGGAGTATATCTGATTCATGAGCACTGGCAGGTAAAAGATCTGTGGTTTGGCTGGGTGAATGGCCTGTTTTCAAAAATCGGGCTGGGCGTGCCGATGTCAAACGGCGTGTTGACGCAAATGGCGGTGGTTCCTTATGCATTTGTAATGCTTCTGGAGGTGTTAACCGTTTTTGTCATCTGTATTGTGATCGATAAATTGAGAAATCTGCTGTTTGTAAAAATTGAGGCTGCGCTATCCGGACGCCGGAAATGAGGAAATATGAAAGATCAAGCAAAAAAAGTGTGTATCAATTATATCATTCCGTTTATTTTGCTGGTGTATCCGTTAATCAAGATCAACCAGGGAATTGATCTGACGGATTCCTGCTATGGTCTGGTGAATTTCAACTTCTTTCCCAAGGCGGGGCAGGAATGGACTGTGGCGACTTATCTGGCAAATGTGCTGGGCGCGCTTCTTTTGCGGCTGCCTTTTGGAAATACGCTGATCGGCATCCGGTTTTATACAGGGCTTATTGTGAGTGTCATGGCGCTGTTTGCCTGGTATTTTTTAAAAGGAAAAATGCCCGCATGGCTCGCCTTTCTGGGCGAAATTGTGGCGATCAGCTTATGCTGGATTCCCACCACAAGCTTATATAATTATCTGACCTTTGCGCTGTTTCTGTGCGGCAGCATCTGCCTGTATCGTGGGCTGATCTGGCAGAGACGTTCTTTCATGGTGATTGCAGGCATCTGTCTGGGGGCAAATGTGTTGACCAGACTTCCCAATATTGTGGAATGTCTGCTGATTGTGATGGTATTTTATTATGGCTTTTTAAAGCAGAAAGAAGCGAAAGAAATCTGGATGGATGTTCTGGCCTGCGTGAGCGGCTTTTTGGGCGCATTTCTGGTCGGACTTGTGATCATCAGCATTCAGTTTGGACCGTCGGCCTATGGGGAGATGCTTTTCGGGCTTTCGGGCTATCAGTCCACAGATGATAGCTATTCCGCATTTTCCATGATCGGTTCCATTGCAGGCGCCTATGTGTCTTCTTTCAAATGGGTGCTTCTGCTGCTGGTGGCTGCGGCCATGGGCTGTGTGCTGTTCTGGGTGCTGCCCGGCAGATTCCCCAAAGCAAAAGCGGCTCTTTATCTGTGCATGCTTCCGGTGCTTCTTCGCCTTTTATGGGGCAGGGGCATGTTCAATTTCCAGTATGCTTTTTACTGGAGCGTCTTTCAGTGGTGCATGGTGCTTTTATATGCGGCCATCGGCTTTTGCATCTGGGCAATGGCAGACCCGAAGGTATTTCGGCGGGATAAGCTGCTGGCACTGCTGGTGCTTTTGATCATTATAATTACACCCATCGGAAGCAATAATGAAACCTATCCCAACATGAACAATCTGTTTTTGGCGGCACCGGTCACTTTCTGGTTCGGTTATCGGCTGTATCTGATGCTGGGGGCCAAAAAAGTGCATTTTCCCCTGCGCGCGATGCTTGTCTTTGCGGCAGCAGTGCTGTGTGTGCAGAGTCTGGGTTTCGGTATGCGTGCGGTGTTTCGTGACAGCATTGAGGGGCAGAAGCGGGACAGCTATGTGACGGGAAATGAAAAGCTTTCCGGGGTAAAAACCAACGCCGCCAATGCAGAAAGCCTGCAGGATGTGGTGGATTTTATCAATGAAAATGAGTTAAACGGCAGATACGAAATGATCTCCTTCGGTGATGTGCCGGGATTTTGCTGGCTGTTTGATATGCCGTCAGCACTGTCCCATGACTGGCCGGATATGAACACTTATCCTGCAGCGAAAATGCAGGAGGATCTGGAAAGCCTTCGGAGGAAAGATATACTGCCGATTGTGATCACGAATTTTTCCAACATCGATTTTGAAAGCGGTCAGGAAGCGAAAAAATGGCAGATGCTGGAAGAATTTTTACAGGAATGCGAGTATGTGTCGGTACTGGATAACGGCACTTATCAGATATATATGCAGGCAAATCAGGATGCGCTGTTGTGTGACAACAGAGTTTGCAGAAAGTGAGGATACGCCATGAGCACAGCAAAGTTACCCTTTACGGGACATGAAAAAATCAGGTTTAATGTGCCGCCTTTTACCGGAAAGGAATTTGAATATATCCGTCAGGCGGTGGAAAATCAGAAAATCTGCGGCGATGGGGAGTTTACCAAAAAGGCGAGCCGGTGGTTTGAAGAGCGCACCGGTGCTGCGAAGTGTCTGATGACCACTTCCTGCACTCACGCGCTGGAGATGGCGGCCCTTTTATGTGACATCAGGCCGGGAGATGAGGTGATCATGCCTTCTTTCACGTTTGTATCCACGGCGGACGCTTTTGTCATGCGCGGCGCGGTACCTGTTTTTGTGGATATTCGCCCCGATACATTGAATATTGATGAAACGCTGATTGAAGCGGCTATCACCAAAAAAACCAGGGCTATCGTGCCGGTGCATTATGCAGGCGTGGCCTGTGAAATGGACACCATCATGGACATTGCAAAGCGTCACAATCTTTTGGTGGTGGAAGATGCAGCCCAGGGCGTTATGTCAACCTATAAAGGCAAAGCGCTTGGAACCATCGGTGATTTCGGCTGCTATAGCTTCCATGAAACCAAAAATTACAGCATGGGCGAGGGCGGTGCGATTCTCATTCAGGATCCTGCCTATATTGAAAAAGCGGAAATCTACCGGGAAAAGGGGACAGACCGCAGCAAATATTTCCGGGGGCAGGTGGACAAATACCGCTGGCAGGAATTCGGTTCCAGCTATCTGCCCAGCGAAATGAATGTGGCATACCTGTATGCACAGCTGGAGCTGGCGGGTGAGATCAATGATTACCGCATGGCCCGCTGGAAGGAATATTATGAGCTTTTAACTCCGCTGGCAGAGGCCGGGAAAATTGAGCTTCCGGTGGTGCCGGAAGGCTGTGTGCACAATGCCCACATGTTTTACATCAAAACAGCGGATGAAACAGAGCGGGCGGCGCTCATCGATTTCTTAAAAGAAGATGATATTCTGGCCGTATATCACTATGTTCCCCTGCACTCCGCACCGGCCGGCTTAAAGTACGGACGCTTCTTTGGCGAGGACAAATATACCACAAAGGAAAGCGAACGTCTGCTTCGGCTTCCCATGTACTATGGACTGAAAAAAGAAGAAGTTGCGCTGATTGCAGAGAAGGTAAAGGAATTTTATGGATTATAAAAACAACGGATGCCGCAGGCCGCGTGTCATCCAGATGTGCAGAGAGAAACGGCTCCCGGAAACCGGGAGCCGTATTTTGAAAAAAATACGGGATATTCCAAAGGAAAAGAAATGGAACATGCTGCTGGCGCTTTCGGTAACGCTTCTTGTGTTTATGCCCGTAGTGCTGAACTTTGATTTTTACTATGATTTAAATGATGATGTGCTGATCAAGGACATTTTATCCGGGGTATATTCCAAAACGCCTGCGGCCCATACAATGCAGATTTTATATCCGCTGGCATTGCTTTTGAGCCTTTTGTATCAGGTGCTTTCCATTCCGGTGTTCGGCGTCTTTTTAGTGCTGTGCCAGTTTGGCAGCATTTATCTGATCGCCTATCGGACTGCCTGGTGTCTGAAAAAATGGCAGGAAAAGGTGCTGGCACTTTTGGCAGAGGGTGTTTTCTGGATGGCAGCCTTTTTGGGGCATCTGGTGTTTGTACAGTATACGGTTGCGGCAGGCATGCTGGCCAGCGCAGCAATTTTCTGGATGCTCACTTCTGAGAGCGCTGTGTCCTGTAGCGCAGCAGCTGATGATGACGTGTGTGAGGAAAAAAAGGCAGGGATAAAAAACAGTGCTTTTTGTTTCCTGCGTGCCAATATTCCAGCCCTGGTGCTTTACTGGATCGCTTTTTGTCTGCGGTCCGAGATGGCGCTTTTGCTGCTTCCGCTGGCGGGTGTGGCAGGATTGTGCAAATGGGGGCAGGAAAGATCATCGGGTTCTTGGATCAGGGGATTTTTTTCAAAGGAAAATGTATGCAGATATCTGACAACCTTTGGTGCGCTGATGCTTGGCATTGTGCTCTGTCAGGGAATTGACGAGCTGGCTTACCGCGATGAAGACTGGTCTGCATTCCGACAATATTTTGACGCAAGAACGGAGTTGTATGATTATCAGAAGGACTTCATTGACGATTATGAGAGCAATGCAGCGTATTATGAAGCTGCCGGTGTGAGTCAGGTCCAGCATGCGCTGCTGGATACCTATAATTTCGGGGTGGACGATTCCATCGATGAAAAGCTGCTGACAGCGCTGCAAGAACAGTCTGCAGCAAGACCGGGAGCCGGCGGTCTTTTCAAAAAGAGCATCGCAGAAGGTCTTTGGGATCTGTGCCGGGGACACTGGCTGTCAGGGGAAGATGCGCCCTATAACATCGTCTTGTGGCTGTGCGGCATTCTCGCATTGGCGCTGGGAATCCGAAAAGGACATCGCTATCTGTTATGGCAGGTGCCCCTGTGTTTTGGCGCAGGCAGTGTGCTGTGGATGTTTTTGCTGCTGAGAGGACGCCCGGTGGATCGGGTCCTTCATCCTCTGTATCTGGGGCAGATTCTGGTGTTTGCAGGTCTGTTGCTTCTGGAGTGGAAACAGGAGCAGAAACAGGAGCGGAAACAGGAGCGGAAACAGGAGCGGAAATTTGCGGCCCCAGTGCTGGTGTTGGGCATCAGCTGCAGTATTTTCGTACTGCCCTCATTTTCTGCGGTATCGGAGGAATATGCGGACAGAGAAGCGACGAATCAGACCAATGAAGCGGTGATGGATTACTGCATGTCCCATTCCAACCGGCTTTTTTTGGAGGATGTTTATTCCACGGTGTATTACAGTGAGAAGATTACCGTGGACAGAAACAAACCTTTTAACTACGATCTGCTGGGCGGCTGGCTGGTAAAAAGTCCGCTGACCGAAGAAAAAATGAGGTCTTTTGGTTATGCCACCATGGGAGAAGCGGTGCGGGCAGGAAACAATGTGAGTTTGCTGGTGGAATCCGGAAGCGGTCTGGCGTGGCTGACGGACTATTTCATCGCAGAAGGATTGCAGCTGCAGGTCGTGAAAACAGGAGAGATCACCGAAGGAGTGGAAATCTGGCAGGTGCTGCCGGAATCCACCGGAGAGAGCATCAAATAAGTTGTGCGAAAGCGCTGCGCTGTCGGCTGCAGAAAAGTAGCACAACCGTTTCAATCTGCTGATATTTTGCGTGCACAGACTCTGGTCAGGCGGCGGTTTCTGCGCTATAATGCTTTTAAAAGTGTGCCCAATTACGGCGGGCATCTGAATGAAGGAGGATATCATGGTAAAACACATCATTTTATGGCAGTTAAAGGACGAGTATTCCACAGAGGTAAAGGAACAGATCAAAGCAGGCATCAAGGAAGGCCTGGAAGGGCTGGCAGGAAAGATTCCCGGCCTTCTGGAAATTAAGGTGCAGACGAAGGGACTGGCATCTTCCAACGCGGATGTGATGCTGGATTCCAGCTTTGAAAATGAGGATGCGCTCAAAGGTTATGCAATACATCCGGAGCATGTGGCAGTTGCCGACGGAAAGGTAAGACCTTATACGAAAACCCGCTCCTGTCTGGATTTTGAGGCATAAAGCGGCGGAAGGATAAAAGCATGAAAGGACTTGGGACCCTTGTAAATGTGCTGGCTGTGCTTGCCGGCGGCGGCATAGGGCTTATCATTAAGAACGGATTAAAGCAGCGCTACAGCGACATTCTGACCCAGGGCTGCGGTATAGCCACCATTTTTATCGGTATATCCGGAGCGCTGCAGGGTATGCTCATTGTGGGGCAGGATGGCAGCATTTCAACGCAGAAGAGCCTTCTGGTGATTCTTTCACTGGTCATTGGAGGTCTTGTGGGAGAGCTGGCCAACATCGAAGTTCATATCGAAGAAATGGGCGAAAAGATTAAGCGGATGCTTCACGGAAAAAGTGATTCACGGTTTGTGGATGGTTTCGTGACGGCGACGCTGATCATCTGTATCGGTGCGATGGCAGTGGTTGGCTCCATTCAGGATGGGCTGACCGGCGATTACTCCATGCTGTTTGCAAAGGCGCTGCTGGATTTTATTATTGAGATGGTGCTGGCGGCATCCATGGGGCTTGGGGTTTTGTTTTCTGCCCTGCCGCTGGGAATTTATCAGGGCGGCATCACATTGTTTGCAGCATTGATTGCGGAATATATGACAGATGCCATGATCGCTGATCTGTCCTGCATCGGGTCGGTTCTGATCTTCTGTGTGGGAATCAATCTGACATTCGGGAAAAAAGTGCGGGTAGGAAATATGCTTCCGGCGCTTTTGATCCCTGTGATTTACAATCTGTTTTGATGTAACATAAATAAAGGAAGAAAAAAATATGTACACAATTTTAAGTCAGTTTTTCAGTGCGAACAAAATTCTGATGCTGGGCATGGTGGTGACCTTTTTGCTCACTTTTTTACTGTTGAAGCATCCGTTTCCGTTTCTGCCCTGCGATCAGGGAAGGGCCTTTGCTGTGAACGGCGAATTGTCCAAAGGAAAGCTCAGAGGCGTGGGGCTGACCTTTGTGCTCTGCTTTCTGGTGGGCAGCTTTATTTTCCTGCCTGTAGACAGGGAGTATGTGATTTATGCGATTCTGCTGTTTGCCATGATGATGAGCGGATATCTGGATGATGCTTCGGACAAGCCCTGGAACGATTACAAAAAGGGGCTGATCGATCTGATTATTTCCATCGTTGCGGTGGGAACTTTCATCAACTTTAACTCTACCGAAATCCTGATCGGAACTTTTGGCATACAGCTTCCCACCGTTGTATATTTCATTGCCGGAATCATCCTGGTTTGGGTGTCCGTGAACGTGACAAACTGTACGGATGGTGTTGACGGCCTGTGTGCCAGTGTGAGCAGCGTGACTCTGTTTGCCTTTGCGGTGTTGTTTACAGAAGCGCTGGGGAAATATGCGATGGCCAACTTCCTGTTCATTGCGGTGTTGTTTGCCTATCTTTACTTCAATACATCTCCCAGCAGTATGCTGATGGGAGATGCCGGATCTCGGGCGCTGGGGTTTTACATTGCAATCGTGGCAATGAAGTCAGGTCATCCGCTCATTTATCTGCTTCTGGCAGCTGTGATGATCATTGACGGCGGCCTGGGCCTGGTGAAGATTTTCTTAAAGCGATTTTTAAAGATCAGCATTTTAAAAAATACCCGTACCCCGATTCATGATCATGTGCGCAAAAATATCGGATGGTCCGATACGCAGGTTGTAGTTCGGTTTGTGATCATACAGGTGCTGCTGGCTTTGGTGGCATTTTGTATCGTGGGATAAAAACAGAATTTCGCAGTGTGCGAGCGGTTTTGCGATGAACAGGAGACATCGCAGAACCGCTTTTGCTTTCAGAGAAAAAAGAGAAGCATTCGTACAATCAGTTATCAACGGACCATACCAATAGTGTAGGAATCAGCGCCGCCAGATGGTGGGCCAGCTTCTGATGGCTTCTGGCATCCAGGTGCATATAATCCGTGGGATAGACGGAAAGATTTAAAGCGCCCGCGTCGAGAAAATGACAGTCCAGCCGGTCTGCCACGTCCAGATACCAGTCGGCCAGTTCGCTGGATTTTTCGGCGCAGCCGGCGCCCATTTCACCTGCGGCGAAGGTATCTTCGATACGGGGATCAATGGGAGCAGGGGCGATAATCAGCACATTGGGGTGGTTTCGCCAGGCATCCTGATAGGAGAGGGCTTTGGCGGTGAGACGTTCCAGCCCTTTTGCAATGACCTGAGAATTAGCGTGAAAACGCTCTTTGGTATCGTTGGTTCCCAGCATGATGATGAGAAGGTCCAGCGGCTTGTGAGATTTCATGCATGGGTAAATGGCAGAAAGCCCGCTCATGCCTTCTTCCAGAGGGTCTTCAAAAACAGTGGTTCTGCCGTTTAGCCCTTCTTCAATGACATAATAGGAATCGCCCAGAAAATCCTGAAGCAGACAGGTCCAGCGCTGGGTTTCATCAAAACGGCCGCCGTTTGCAGCACAGTAGCCGTGTGTGTTGGAATCGCCGAAACATAAAATGTTCTTTTTCATAAGTAAAATCTCCGTAGGGGATATGTAAAATTTTTGTATTGCCAATCACCGGGGGATAAAAGCTTTTGCTAATAATCAGTGTACATCCCATGCAAACAGGTGTCAACGTCCTGACGGAATCAATGTTAAAAAAGAGTATTTTTGGAAATTTAAAAAAAAATTTTTACAAAAATGCAAAAATGATTTTTGAGTTTTTTATGCAAAAATTGTGAGAACGATCTCATAATGCTGGAACTTAACAAAATCTAAATGTTCAAATTGGCAAAAAAGGTCATGGAAAACGTATTCCATGGTTCCAAAAATAACAAAAACCCGAATTTTATACCAATTTTTGGGGGTGTTGACTTTTTCCGGATTTTGGATAAAATAAAATCATCGAGAGGAACGAAAGAGAAACTTCTCGATGATACAATAAGTTTTAACTTAGCGTACCCCCTCTTTTTTATATACTAATACCCCCCTTTTTAAAGCTCCTCTGCCACCCTCCCCCCCCTTCAGGCAGAGGGGTTTTTTTTGCCTTATGAGGGAAATTCTTTCAGATTGGATGCGGCACAAAAAGGCGCTTCAGGCAGAATATACCTTATATGCTGATAACGATATCACAGTACGGCGCAGAACCGGGAACAGATATTGTAAAAATGTACAAAAATGACAGTAACAGTACCTGATCAAACCGACGAAAATGCGCCTGCAGTCGAAAAAATCGTTAGAAAAATAAAAAAATCAAATGATAAAATTATGACATATAAAACCTTATTCAAAAAAGGAGGAATATGTCATGAAACGAATTAAAGCAGCCTGCCTTTTGCAGACAATTCATTTCCAGCTGAAAGAGGACTGGGAACACGATATGGCGGTGAGAGCGGTAAACGAGGAATTTGAACACTATAAGCGTTATCTGCAGAATCATCACATCAAATATCAGATTGTGGAAGAAAACAGACAGCCGGACGGTTCCCTGATCGTCAAAGTAAAAAAACAGTATAACAATCACAGCTGTGAGGAATATTTCAACAGTTGAAAAAAGACCGATGCTAAAGGCGAGTGTTCACGTGCAGTCGGTCGCTTACCGAACAGCACTGAGGTTTTTGGCTGCCGCAGAAGCATTCAGAGATGAAGCTTCTGTGGCAGCTTTTTTATGTCCGTGCTATAATTGTTTCACAGGCAGCAGCGCGGCCAGCTTCCATCGAAGCCGGAAACGGAGGAAATATGAAATTTATTCATTTATCGGATCTGCATCTAGGAAAGCGCGTACATGAATTTTCCATGATTGAGGACCAGAAATATATTTTGAATCAGATTTTGACAATTGTAAAAAAAGAGCGGGCAGATGCCTTGCTGCTGGCGGGAGATATTTACGACAAGACGGTGCCCAGCATAGAGGCCGTGCAGCTTTTTGATGAATTTCTCAATGAGCTGGCAGTTTTGCAGGTTCCGGTATTTTGTATCAGCGGAAACCACGATTCGGCAGAGCGGCTTGCCTTCGGCGCAAAGCTGTTTGCCGGACAGGGCGTTCACATTTCACCGGTATATGATGGCAAAGTGGAGCCTGTGCGGCTGAAAGATGAGTGGGGAGAAGTGTGTGTATATCTGCTTCCTTTTGTGAAGCCGGCCACGGTGCGGCATGCGCTTAAAAATGAGGAAATCGGCAGCTATCAGGAAGCGCTGAAAGCTGCAATAAAGCAGATGGCGGTGGATTCCAACCGGCGCAATGTGCTGGTGGCCCACCAGTTTGTGACGGGAGCGTCCAGATGCGAGTCAGAGGATATTTCGGTGGGTGGTCTTGACAATGTGGATGCAGCGGTATTTGACGTATTTGATTATGTGGCGCTGGGACATATTCACAGCCCTCAGCATGTGACCAGGGAGACGGTGCGCTATTGCGGAACGCCTCTGAAATATTCTTTTTCGGAAGCGGAACAGGAAAAATCTGTGACGGTGGCAGAGCTTTTGGACAAAGGTGAGGTAAAGCTGCACACGATTTCTCTAAAGCCCCTGCGGGATATGCGCAGGATAAAGGGAACCTATCTGGAAGTGACGGCCCTTTCTTTTTACGAAAATACCAACCGGGAGGACTATCTGCAGGTGACGCTGACCGATGAAGAGGATATTCCTGACGGAATGCAGAAGCTTCGCATCATTTATCCGAATCTGATGCGTCTGGAATATGACAATCGCCGTACCAGAGAGAGCAGGGCCGTGGAGGCTTCGGAGGCGGTGGAGTCAAAATCGGAACTGGAATTGCTGGAAGAATTTTATGAGCTGCAGAATAATCAGCCCATGAGCGAGCTGCAGAGAATGTTTGCACAAAAACTGGTGACAGAAATCATGGAAAAAAACGGATGACAGAACTTATAAAAAGCGGGGACATCCGGAGGCGAAAGGCCGTTTGACGCGGCGGAATGTGAGGAAGAATGAAACCACAGAAACTGATCATGAGCGCTTTTGGGCCTTATGCAGGAAGGACGGAAATAGATTTTACCAGGCTGGGAGATCGGGGGCTGTATCTGATTACGGGCGACACAGGTGCGGGAAAAACCACGATTTTCGATGCCATCACCTTTGCTTTGTACGGAGAAGCCAGCGGCGAGGTGCGTCAGTCTCAGATGCTGCGCAGCAAATATGCGGCGGATGATGAGAAAACCGAAGTGGAGCTTACTTTTCTATACCAGGGAAAAAATTATACGGTCAGAAGAAATCCGGAATATCTGCGTCCGAAGGAGAGAGGCAGCGGTTTTACACTGCAGAAAGGAGATGCCCAGCTGATCTATCCGGATGGCAGAAGTCCGGTGACAAAGTCGAAGGAAGTCACAAAGGCCGTCACAGAGCTGATTGGTTTAAACTGTCAGCAGTTTCGGCAGATCGCCATGATCGCCCAGGGGGATTTTCAGAAGCTTCTGTTGGCCGGGACGGACCAGCGCAGTGAGATTTTCCGCCGGATTTTTCACACAGGAATCTATGAGGAAATCCAGAACAGGCTGCGGGATGCGGCCAAAAGCCGTTGGAAGGAATATGACGAGCTGCGCAGAAGCATCAGTCAGTATTTAAGCAGCGTTTCGTGTATAAAGGATGCAGAACGGGCGGCGGAATGGGAAAGTCTGAAAAAAGATAATTTTGAAGGAAAAGCCGCCTGCGGCATGGAAATCCTTGAGGATTTTTTGAAACTGGGAGAAGAAAAGCTTAAACAGGCGGACGGACAATTAAAAATACTGGAGGAACAGATCCGCCAGGAGTCTTTGCTTTTAGGAAAAATCCGACAGAGTAAGAAAGCGGTTCCGGAATTGGAGATAAAAAAAAGGGAGCTTTCGGAAGAAAATCAGCACCTGGCAGCGACAGAAGAAGCATTTGCCCGGACCCAGGCTGCAGCGCAGGAGTGCGCTGTGCTTAAAGAACAGATTCAGGAAGGGCTGCAGAAGCTTACGCTCTATGATCTGGATGAAAAAGAAAGAGCGCAGGCAGCGGCAAAAACAGAGGAAATAAAAGTCTGCAGCGGTGAAAAAGCGTTAACGGTGCGCCAGCTGGCGGAAACGACGGCTTTGATTGCAGAAGCGAAAAAAGAGCTGGAAACCCTGATGGATGCAGGAGAAAACAAAGAGCGTCTGGACAGGCAGCAGGAAAGTCTTCTCAGACAGCAAAGAGCGCTGGAAGATTCCGGCCGGGAGTTTGCTGCTGTGGAGAGACTGTTGGCCCGGCAAAGAGAGCTTTTGCAGCGGCTTGGGGAGAAAGAAAACCTCTGCCTGGAAAAAGAAGGCGTTTTACAAAAGGAACGGGAAACGCTGGCCGATGCGAAAGAACGGGAAGCGGAGCTGCGCTTTTTGTGCGAAAAGCTGTGGCAGCTGAAGGAAGAGGTTTTCAGAGAGAAAAATCAGCTGGAGACAGACAGCGTTCTTTTGCAGAAAAAACAATCGGAATATCTGGAAAATTCTAAAAAAAGGGATCAGCTTCGGGAAAACTACAGAAAAATGGAGCAGCTGTTTTTGGATGAGCAGGCGGGCATGCTGGCTGCAAAACTGGTGGAAGGAGAAAGATGTCCTGTCTGCGGCTCTCTGCATCACCCCAAGCCGGCAGAAGTGTCCGATAGGGCGCCCGATAAAACGCTGCTGGATGAAAAGAAAAAGGAATTGACCAGGGCTGAGGCAAAAACAGAGCGGCTGAGTGCAGATGCCGGATTTTTAAAAGCCCAGATCGGGAAAAGAACTGAAGCTCTGGAAGATAGGCTGAAAAAGGAATTTCCGGATGCAGAGGGCAACCTGTGGGAAGAATTCATGCTTCGATGTGAACAGGCAAAGAAAGACCTTCAAATTGCTTCCGGGCGCAGAGTGCGTCTGTCAGAGTTGGATCGGAAACTGTAAGAGCTGCAGCAGGAAAAGAAAAAACTGCAGGAGGACAAAACAGGACAGCAGCAGGAATTTGATGCGGGCTGTGGGCGCAGAGAGGTTTTGCGGACCCAGCTTCGGACTGCACTGGAAGAATGGAGCGGTCAGGAGAGTTCCGGCTTTTTGGAACGGGGAGAGGAAGCAGCAGCCGCAAAAGCGGCTTT
>JAFUMV010000143.1 GCA_017482485.1 Lachnospiraceae bacterium | reverse complement strand
TAGAAAAAGACACAATCTATCTGAATTATTAAAATTGAAAGCCAAACTGCATCAGCCAGAATATGAAAAATGTGGAAAGCTATCTGTCTTAGAAATTTGGAAGACCAGGGATTAAGTGATCGGCGAGGTGAGCACGAGAAAAGATAGTTTGTTTGACTGCTTGAAACTATAAAAAGAGCTGCCCTCTGAGGGAAATCCGCAGATGGCAGCTCTTTAACGTGAGAAAGACAATGTCTTAATCTTCCATCATTATATCCTTTTGCATATGTGAAAAGAATGAAGAAAAACGCAACAAAATTGACGAATTACGCAATGGGAGCTATAATAGGAAATCAATAGAACATGCGCGGAGGAAGTTATTATGGCTCATAAAATGATATTCGAATTTGGTCATGCAGTGGTCACGTTAACATCGGGGGACCTCTGTCATTATGATGAAGAAAGTCCGACGAATGGTCTGCACAGCCATCGGGCATATGAATTATCACTCGTAGTCTCCGGTTCCGGGCATTTTCTGCATGGAGGAGAAGATTATCCGATTAAGAAAAATGATCTGTTCCTGGCTTCCCCGGATGTACCACACGAGATTCAGGTAGTACCCGACGGAAAGTCTAAAAACAAATCTTCACTTTCCTTTTATTATCTTTCTTTTGATATTGCGGTCCCAATGGGATGGAGACCAGACACATTCGAAGAGCAGATTCTATGGAAGTTCCTGGAAGCACATACAGTCGTAGTCGGGAACCAGCCCCACTTGATCGCTTATATGAAATTTCTGAAAAAATATCGGGAAAACGCAGAGGAGGATTCCCTCGGTGTCCGTTACAGTCTGCTGGCCTTTTTGTTGGACAGCTTATCTGCGCTATCGCAGTTTACCCATCCCCAGGCGGTCGAAGGCTACTATAATCATATTGTGGATGATGCCATCAACTATATTGCTCTGCATTACACAGAAAAGATTTCCATGGAGACGCTGGCAGAAACCTGCAGCACATCCATCCGCAACCTGCAGTATGTGTTCAAGAAGCATATGAACTGCACGGTCATTGACTATATTAACCGGGTACGCATGAACCAGGCGGGGTGTTATCTGCGCATGAACTACAAAGTCAGTGAGGCGGGCGCAAAAGCCGGGATCCCTGATACATCTCAGTTCTCCCGGCTTTTTAAGAAATATTACGGCGTTTCCCCGCTCAAATATCAAAAAGATTCACTGACGCTTCTGTCATACACAACAGAGCTCAGATAGTGAACACGATAAAAGTACACCACTAGCTTCCTGGAGGCAATTACAGATTGTCACGCTTCACAAACGCATAGAAATCTTTTTCCGCCTGTGCATTGGCTTCGGAAATCATACCACAGGTAGCTGCATAGAATGCGAATTCTTCAACTCCGTCCAGTTCAAAAATCTGGTCGCATAATGCGGAGTTCACTGCACCGATCGCGCAAGTACCGATATTGGCACTGCTGCAAGCGATATACAGATTTTCTGTTACATGGCCGGCGTCAATGAGGGCAGTGCGGTGGGCACGGATGCCGTAACGCCACTCGGCACGGTAAGCGACCATGCTGTAGTAGAAAACGATGTTGCCTTTCGCGCCCCAGATCTGACCGTTTAAGGTGGCGGAGATCAGATCTCGGAATGTCATCCCATGGGTGGTTTCCAGTTCTGCTTTTGTATTCAGCATCTCGATTTTATGCTCCATCGGAAGATAGTGGTAAGAACCATCCTCAAGACCTTCCACATTCTGGATCAGCATATAACATTCAAATTCGTGGCGCGCACCACCGCACGGAACGGTACGGATGGTCGCGTAGCTTCTGCCGCGGATGTCTTTTACACCCTGTGTGGTCCATAAAAGATAGGAGAGTTCCAGAAGGCTCATCTGCTCCTGTGTATACACGCGGCTGCTCTTTCTGTTGTTGATGACACTGAGAATATCGTTGTTCAGTTTCAGATCCTCAAAGTTCTTCGGCAGCTCGATGCTTGTCTCGCGCATCGGGGCTTTTACAAGCGGCGGCTGCGGAAGTTTTTTCTGCTGATCCGACTCAAATGTCTCATCTCCCGGCTGTGACCAGCGTGCCATAAATTGGCGGCCTGTTTCAATTCTTGCTTTGATCGCTTCGTCTGTCATAGTAATTCCTTTCTGCCGGCATGCGGCATGGTTTTTCGTCCATTGATTCATGTTGAATCCATTATAGCACGACTGGTGGATTGGGGCAATGCAATCAGACAACACAGCGGTGTAAGATTACTGCCCATGACCGTCCGCGTTTCCACTTTGAAACCATGCCGTTCTATGTATGTTTCAAATTCTTTGGCATTCCATTTAGAATAGGTCTTAAACCCGATGAGATTCATCAGCTTAATACGGATGTGAAAACCTGCCCCCTCGCCGTGGACAAAGGTGGGAGCAAAGAGTACGCCATCCTTCTTCAGCACGCGATGGATCTCGGCCATGGCTTTGTCCGGTTTCGGCATGATATGCAGAGCATTGGCGATCATGACCGCATCATACGTTTCATTTGCGTAGGGGAGATTTGTTGCATCTTGTACTGAAAAGAAGAGATTTTGCGGGCCTGCCTGTTTTTTTGCTTCCGCGATCATATTTTCGGAGAAGTCCGTGGCCTCCCATTGCCTGGCCTTTCCTGCGAGACGGAAAGAAAGCTGACCACTGCCGCAGGCAAGCTCCAGTACGTCCATCTCCTTATGAAGATAAGGACTGACTTCGGTGCAAATCTGTTCGTAGGTCTGTCTGTTCCCACGTTCCATAAATGGGCGATATAGTTTGGCAAAGCGCTGCCAGAATTTTTTGTTGTCGTTCATAGCGGCACCTCCGGTCCTACTTCACAGTCAGTTTGAAATCACAGTATTCATCGCCCCTGCCCAGGGTCTTTGTTCTGCCCCAGATGAGTTTCGGGTGCATATTGCCGTAGGCCACATCATCGGACGCGCAGAAAGCGGGAACAATTTCCGGGCAGCCGTATTTTTTACAGATGTTCATATAGGGGCATTCCAGCATATCGATTCGGAAACAGCCTTTTTCCGTTTCATAGTGTTTTGCCTTGAAGCCGGCATCCGAGCCAAACATTTTCTCAACACCTACGAGAAACAGCTTAGGAACCACTTTGTATAGTCCGGGAACTTTCAGAAGGTTCTGAATTGCTTTGGCAGGCTTTTGGGCACGGGTCATGTAAAAATCAAGGATCAGCTGTGCAGCATCCTCCCGACTGGCACCAGCAGCGACCAAAGATTCAAAAACAGCGATTGCCGGATAAATACGGTTTTTGGTATGGGTTTGTACTGCTTTGGGTTCATCCGCATTTTCAGCACACAGCACACCATACCGTTCCCACGCAGAGGCGAGGATTGCTGTGTGTCTCTCGCCATACCGCTGATGGATCATCGTAGATATTTCATTCAAAAAAGAATTCTTCCTTTTTTCCATCCTCTTTCCTCCTTAAAGTAACTCCGCACAACAGAAGCATACCTCTTTCACTTTCTGCGCCCACTGTTCGGGGTACAGAACCAGCAATTCTTCGTGTTCCAGATCGAAACGGTGGATGACCGGCTCCTTAAAGTGCTTTTGATATCGGTGCAGGTATTCCTCGCCCATTTTTGCGGCCCAGAAGCAATGCACCGTGGTGCC
>JAFUMV010000142.1 GCA_017482485.1 Lachnospiraceae bacterium | reverse complement strand
ACACGCCGAAAAAGCCATCGGCTTCCGGTTGGAAATAAATCTTCTTCATATTGCGGACGCCTCCTGCCCTACTTCATAGTCAGTTTGAAATCGCAGTACGCATCGCCCCGGTCCAGGGTCTTCGTTCTGCCCCAGAGGAGTTTCGGGTGCATATTGCCGTAGGCCACATCATCGGACGCGCAGAAGGCAGGAACGATCTCCGGGCAACCGTATTTCCTGCATATGTTCATATAGGGGCATTCCAACATGTCCATCCGGAAACAGCCCTTTTCCTTTTTATAGTGCTTCGCCTTGAAGCCTGCATCCGGGCCAAACATTTTCTTGACACCCACCAGAAACAACTTTGGAACCACCTTGTATAATCCCGGAATCTTCAGAAGGTTCTGAATTGTTTTTGCGGGTTTCCGGGCACGGGTCATGTAAAAATCGAGGATCAGCTGTGCAGCGTCCTCCCGGCTGACGCCAACCGCAATCAAGGACTCAAACACAGCGATTGCCGGATAAATGCGGCTTCGTGTGTGGGTTTGTACGGCTTTTGGCTCGTCAGCATTTTCGGTGCACAGCGCATCATAACGTTCCCGCGCAGAGGACAGGATCGCCATGTGTTTCTCATCATACCGCTGACAGATCAAAGTGGATATTTCATCTAAAAAGGAATTCTTTTGTTTCTCCATTTCGTTCCTCCGCATATAGCTGCACCACGATCAACCCAGAAAGCGTAGTATTTCCTCGGCGATCCGTTCCGGGTATGTCATGATCTCCCCATGGCCAAATCCAGCAAAGGGATAGTCCTCTGCACTGGGATAGGCACGGGTGATTTTCTCCACCGCCTTCTTCATATTCGGCTCCTTGCCACCGTACCAGATGGCGACCTTGGCATTGGGTTCCGGTTCCTGTGTTTCCAGTTCGCCGTAGAGACGGAATGCCTCCGCTGTGCAGTTTTTCGGTGTTTCCAGAGAAATATTGGGGGCCAGCGCACGGAACTGGCACAAAAGCTTTTCGTCATCCGTCCGGGTAAACAGCTTCAGCATCCAGGGCAGCTTCTTCGTCTCCTGCGCCGCCTGGACTTTTTTAATCAGATTGAACTGATTTATCGTTTTTATTGATATAGGGCTTTAGATCTTCTGTTCCTGGAATTGTCCAGCAGGCAGTCTTTTCCACCCAATACCAGTCGATGCCGATCCGGTCAATCAGGTTACCAATAGACAGAATGATAAACATCTGCCAGAACCCATCCCAGAACCCCCGGGCAGCGTTGATCCAATAGACACAAGCCAAAATGTAGACTACATAGGCCAAAATACCGCCGGTTTTGAACAGCGTTTTTCGCTTTCTAATCTGCTCATAAGTTGTCACCCCCAACTCCACACATCGGTCCTGTACATCCTGAGGATACAGGTGGACCAAACCCACCGCACCTTTTCGGATGCCAAGAAGGCAGTATGCAACCAGCAGTACGCCCATGAGCAGGCCTTCGATTAAAAGATTCATGTATGTTCTCCCTCCCGTGATGCAGTACCATTATGGTTTCATTGTATTATCCAAACTCGCAGTATTTCATGTGGCTTTTTTCTCCTGCTTTTGGGGATGAAAGGTTTTGAAGATCAGTCCTGCGAACAACGCACACAGCTGGATATAAGCTTCGATCTTTTCCGTTTCGGTCAGCATATCCGGGAAAAACGACTCTTCCGTCTCGTCGAAGCCGTCATAGGATACACAGACCACATGGAAGTGTGTTGTAAGCAGCGGAATGACTTCGCCAAAATTCATCTTCCAGTGACAGCAGGTGCCAGGAAGCAGCAGTATCACAGGAGCGGTTTTCTCTCCGAAGGTAAAAAACGCATCATGAACAGTCCCCATTCAGTTAGCTGCATCTAACTCATTTTTATTTTAGCACTCCACATCCAACAAGTCAATAAATCGAAAAAGAATACCGCTCCCAAAGAAGCGGTATTCTCGAAAACACAGGTCAGGCAATACTCCACCCCTCTGCCTGTTCACGGATGCTGATAAATTTCTGATACAAGCCAGCCTGTTCAATCAGCACACTGTGTTTGCCCCTCTGTACAATTTCACCCTGATCCACAACAAGAATCTGATCGGCATGCTCGATGGTTGCAAGGCGGTGGGCAATGACGATGACCGTTTTGCTTGCGGTCAGTTCGCTGATTGCCTGCTGAATAAGATGCTCGTTTTCCGGGTCGATGCTGGCAGTTGCTTCATCCAGAATGACGATAGGTGCGTTTTTCAGGATTGCACGGGCAATGGAAATACGCTGCTTCTCACCACCGGACAATGTGGAGCCGCCTTCACCAATTATAGTCTGATAGCCGTTTGGAAGCTGGATGATGAAATCATGGCAGCGGGCTTTCTTTGCCGCTGCTTCAATTTCTTCCTGTGTTGCAGACGGATTACCGAAGCGAATGTTATTTTCGATGGTATCATGGAAAAGATAAACCTTCTGGAATACCATGGAGATGTTTCCCAACAAGCTGTCGCAGGTCAGTTCTTTTACATTTCTGCCGCCTACGATAATTGTGCCGCTGTTTACATCATAAAAACGGGCAATCAGGTTGCAGATAGTTGTTTTTCCGCTGCCGGAGGAACCGACGATGGCTGTGGTACTTCCTGCCGGAATTGTAAAGTCCACATTTTTCAGAATCGGTTTCTGATCATACGAAAAAGATACATTTTCAAACTGAATGTCTGCGGACAGCAGCGGTTTATCTTCACCATCTTCATCAATAAATTTTGCATTTT
>JAFUMV010000141.1 GCA_017482485.1 Lachnospiraceae bacterium | reverse complement strand
TCCTCATCAACAAAAAGAAGGTTGTTGTTCCACCATGTGAAAACGATTCTCTTTTCCTGCTGATGTGGTCTTGCCGGCTCGTGAATCTCGCCGAGGATTCGGTTTTGCTCAACCATCAGCCGACAGCCCTTAATATTTCCTGCGCAGAGCATAGACTCCGGCGGAATCAGCATAGCTGGCAGCTTATGGTCCTTGATTTCTTCCGGATTTAGAATGACTGCGATTTTCTCCCAAATCTCAACATCTTCTGGCCGGATTGGTTTTAGCGTCTCTGCTATGTGATAGTACATGATGTATTCCTCCTCATATCTCAACCCCACCGTAAAATCGCATGTTCCACCAATAAGTTATATGGTTGGACTGTGCGGTTTCACGGTGTCCTGCTTTTCTGAACGAAACCCGTTTTTCGAACATTTTTTCGAAAAACGTTTTTTTCTTTTCGGAAAGCCTGGCAATGCTTGGGTTTTCCGATTTTGTATTTTGGAGAAGATATTCCAAAAGTCCAGAAATGCAAAAGTATTATTTTTACTCCATGTCGCTATTTGGACACATGTTTTCGATAAAATTGAATCGTGCTCGGTCTCAAAGGCCTGTGGTATCTGGTATTTCAGGGTTTGATGAGGGCGAACCTCATTGTAAAACTGAATATACTGTTTTACGCTTTCGCGGAAACCTTCTTTGCGACTGCGTTGTCATGAGGCCTGCCGGTAGCTGAAAATGATTGCTTGATACCATTTGATTGGAGCAATTTTCTAAATGCACCCGATGTGTACTGCTTTCATAACATGACAGAACTAAAGCCTTCTACAGCTTCGAACGCATCTTGCTCTTGCGTAAAATAAAGTATAGCATACAAGTGTGAAGTTTTCTACCATTCATACAAGAAATGCCCGAACATTTTCGTCCGGGAGTTCTCGGTATCAATCATAAATCAGTTCAAACTTCACTATTTCTTCTGCCTGTGCCTTGCAAGCGTTCATCTGCTGTACCCATTCCATTTGATTTTCTGCTTTTAACTGTTCTGTCACACCCTGCTTTTGAGCCATTTCATCAATCAATCTGTGGAACATTTGCTCCGCCTGTTGGTTAATACCTGCAAGATAACGGTTAAGTGTACCATCAATCAGCATTGTGGTGTAAACAATGTGCCTATGCTCTTTCAGATACTGCTTGTGGCGTTGTCCCCATAAGCCGATAGGCTGTGTTTCTTCTTCGGAAAGTATCAGACAAGGGATATAATAATCTCCCTGCAATTCATACCATAAGCCGATGCTTTCATCAAAAATGTACTTGTCCATACAATAAATCCTCCAGTATAATATATTCGCACATACGTCACAGTTCTGCGATTGCCACATTCTGTTATATCTTGTTATCAGATTTTCTTGCCCTTATCAGCTTCCAAGGGAAGAATAAACATAAGTGAAATCGTATAATAAGTTAAGGTGAGCATTTTGCGATAAACCCTTTATTTTCAAGACTTTTGGAGGATTTTATTAAAACCCTGTGAGGGTTAATAACCACTTATAAAATTGTAATTTTCAAATCCATGTTTGTCGGACTATTAAAAACCAAACTGCAAGGCGCTCCTATCGGGAGTATCGGCATCTTCATTTTCCGTCAGCAGGAGAAAACTGTATGACCAAGAAAATTTCGTCATTTCGTAACCTCAAGGTGGCTGCATTACTTTGCGCCGCTAAAGCGGCTATCCCCTGTGGAATTGCCGCAAGCAAGTTAGAATATAGACTATAAAGAATCCTCCGGATGATCTCAACCATACGGAGGATTAACTGTTTTATGGACACATGCCATTCCCTGCGGCTTTTTGTTTTATCACAGCGGATTGTAAGCATTCATACTGCTGGTGTGAGTTCCTTTTAAGGAGGAAATGAACTATGATGAAGCGAATCCATCAAAACCGGTCTTCACAGGGACTTTTGGGCGGGCAAATTGAAACGGAAAAAAGTATTTTAACGGAAATCGACGGCGGCTACCGATTGGTAGACAAATAACCCAATACGAAACGCCCTGGAAGTTCCAGGGCGCTTCCGTTTACAAGTATCGTTTTTTCTTGAAGTAGTAAATACATCCTCCCACAATTAATGCACTCAGCACAACCACCGCCGGATAACCATAGACCCAATGAAGTTCCGGCATATTGTCAAAATTCATTCCATACCATCCTGCAATCAGAGACAACGGCATAAAAATTGTGGTAACAATTGTCAAAAGCTTCATAATCCGGTTCTGCCCAAGATCCATCTGGGCCTGATACTCGCTGCTGACCTGACTGGCATATTCTCGCAGCATCTGGGTTTCCTCTTGTAAGCGATTCAACCTGCGAAGAATATACTGCAGCCTGCCGGAACTGCATTCATCCAATAAATCGGTAGAATTTTCCTGTAAAGTTGCCACCATATCATTCATCTGAGCGTAGTAACGGTTATGTTGATTCAGTTCCTTCCGGAGCCGGCTCATTTGCCTGATAAACTTGTCTGTCTGGTTATCCAATACCATCTGTTCAAGTCCGGAAATGCGTTCTTCCATGTTCTGAATATGGAAGAGGTCATCCATAATCAGAGCCAGAAAAAAATCCATCAGTAAATCATATGCCCCATCCGCATGATGCGGGCGCATATTCCTGACCCGTTCCATACATTTGGCGGCTTCTCCGTCCTCATCAACAAAAAGAAGGTTGTTGTTCCACCATGTGAAAACGATTCTCTTTTCCTGCTGATGTGGTCTTGCCGGCTCGTGAATCTCGCCGAGGATTCGGTTTTGCTCAACCATCAGCCGACAGCCCTTAATATTTCCT
>JAFUMV010000140.1 GCA_017482485.1 Lachnospiraceae bacterium | reverse complement strand
GTCCGCATAAAAACAGTATTTACAGCGCAGATTGCACAGGCCGGAGGCCGGTTTTATCATCACATGAATGGGAGGCATTTTTCTTCCTCTGCTTTCGTCTTATATTAAACTTCGCCGTACTTTTCTTTTAACAGCGCAATTCCGTATTCTCTGGGTGTACCTTCGATTCGCTTCATATATTTTTCCAGCGCGCCCCTGCAGTGCTCCGGGCCGCCCTCCCGCATCACGGTCCACATGGGATCCGCATCGAATCTGGAAGTCTTCATCATCTGATCGTTCCAGTCCAGAATCAGCTTAGCGCCCTTTGCGCACAGATCGGGACGCTCTGCCGCCAGGTCACGGCGCTGGTGCGGGTCTTCTTTCACATTGAAAAGCATTTCATCCGGAAGCAGATGGTAGCCGCCGTGGGTGGTTCGCATGTACAGATAATCGTCAAAGCGCACGCTTCTCTGGCACACATGGGCGCACTGCACCAGCACCGCACAGGGTTTGGAACAGTCGCTGCCGTCCTGCAGCGTTTTGGCAAAGGAAACTCCGTCATGACGCAGACCGTCCCAGGTCACAAGAGGAGTTCCGAGCAGTTCCCTCATGGTGGGAAGCAGATCCACGTTATCATGGAAGCCCTTCGCCACATGCCCTTTTAACATGCCGGGCCACTTCACGATCATCGGAATCCTGCATACCGGCTCATCGGCCATGCCGTGTTCGCCGTAAACGCCGAACTCGCCCAGATCCTCCCCGTGATCGGAGGTGATGATGATGGCCAGATCGTCATCATACAGATCGTGGGCTTTGAGCCAGCCGATGATCTGCCCGATGTTGTCATCCGTGAAACGCACGCCGTCATCGTACAGGTCGATGAAATGCTTGGCATCCTCCCGACAGGTCAGCCTTCCGGGATGCTTGGGCCACTGTGCAAAGGTATCGTCATTCCACATGTTGATTTCATTTGCGCCGTGAGGGCCGATATGTAAAAGATGCTCTTCAAAAATCTCGTCTGTAATCCAGTCATCCGGCAGCGGCTGATCCGCAAACGGGCTCTCAAAATCTGCAGGCGTCCGGTAAGGCGTATGGGGATCCCAGTAATGCACATGCATCATCCAGTTGTCCTCTTTGCCGTTTCGCTCCAGCCAGTCCAGCACATGGGGCGTCACCATCTCCGCGGATTCACCGCCTCTGTTTCCCACGTTATAGCACTCGTTAAATCCTGCATTGAACCACCATGCGCTGTGGCGCTCCGCAAAGGTGGAAAAAGAAACCGTATGCATGCCGGCTCTGCGAAACTGCATGAACAGATTGTTTTCGGACAGTTCCTCCGTAAAGCTTCTGTTTCTGCCCTGCAGACGCAGATCCGCCGCGGTTCCGCCGTGTCCCACAATCCCGCTGTGCACACCGTAAAGCCCTGTCACCATGGACGCTCTGGAGGGCAGACAGGGCGCATTGGGACAATAAAAATCCTCAAAACGCACGCCGTCCTTTGCGATTTCATCCATCACAGGCGTGGTATTTCTTCCATAACCGTAACATCCCATATGATCCGCCCGAAGCGTATCGATATCAAACATCAAAACTCTCATTCCTGGCTCCTTTCCGTTTTGCCGCCCCTCATTTCAGAAGGTGTGATATCATAATAATTATGAAAATGCTGATAAAAATAGTTCATATTTGTATAGCCTACATCATTGGCAACCGCAGAAATTTTATCATCCGTATTTAAAATTCTGTTCCTTGCCACATGCATCCGATATGCCATCAGATATTCCGAAAACTTCATTCCCGTTTCCTTGATAAAAATCTGCCCCAGATAGGTGGAATTCATTTTAAAACGGTCCGCGATGCCTTTTAAAGAAATGTGCTGCCCGTATTCCATGCTCACCATCATGATGATTTTCCGGATCAGAGGCGAAAATTCCTCAAAAGCCCGAAGCAGGACCGGATCTTCATTTTCTCTGGCCTCCTCAGGCACCGTGCCGTGCAGCTTCTCCACAATCACCTGCTCAATGCGCTTTTGCAGCTGGTTTTTATCCACCGGCTTTAACAGATAATCCAGTGCACCGCAGCGCAATGCTTCGCAGGCATATTTAAAATCATCGTAGCCGCTCATCATGATGTAATTGCTCTCCACGCCCATTTCATTGAGCTTATTGATCAGTTCATAGCCGTAAGTATCCCCGAGCCTGACATCCACCAGACACACATCCGGCTTCCAGTCCACCACATGGGAAATCATCTCGACGCTGCTGCCGGCCGTCCGAACGCGCTCAAATCCCAGGCTTTTCCAGTCCAGAAGCCTGCTGATTCCCTCTAAGATCGCCGGCTCATCATCCACAATCACCAGAGTGTACATCTTTCTCTACCTTTCCCGGAATAAATATGGAAATATGAAACCCTCCTTCCTGATTGTTTCCGACTTCCATCTTAAATCCGTCCCTGTAAAAAAATTTAAGTCTCATATAAACATTACGAAGACCGATATCCGCCTCCGGATCATCATTTCCTTCATACATGTTCCGCCGGATCGCATCCAGCAGTTCAGGCTTTGCTCCGCTTCCGTTGTCAGTCACCTCGACCCGCGCACCGCCGCTTTCTGCATGTCCGCTGACAAGAAGCAGGTTATATTCGCTGTTTAGGTCAAAACCATGGGTGAAAAAATTCTCCGCCAGCGGCTGCAGCCAGAAATTCACTGTGGACATCTCCTCAATTTCAGGATCCAGCTCCATCTGATAGACGAATCTGCCTTCAAAACGCAGCACCATGATGTTCAAATACATGCCCAGCAGCTCAAACTCTTCTCTTAACGTAATCGAATCCGTTCTATGCATCCTCGCCCGGTGCAGACTGCCCAGCATGGCGATCGCATCCGCCAGATCCCGGTCCGCATGGACCAGCGCCTTGGAACGCAGTGTTTCCAGCGTATTATATAAAAAATGGGGATTGATCTGATGCTGCAGCGCACGCATCTGGGTTTCCTGCTGTTTCAGTTTTAATATGTATTCCGTTTCAATGTAGCCCTTCAGTTTCATTCCCACATCTTTTAATGCAACGGCTATCATTCCGTATTCATTTTCCCGGTGCAGAACCGGAAGCTCCCGCGCTTTGATCCGGTCAAAATGCCCTTCTTCCATATCCGTCAGGCTCGCCATAATATTTGAGAGGAAGGCCGCATCTGTTCGGATGCTGAGGTAACTGTTTACAATCACACCGGCGCCGATCAGAATAAATGCTGCCAGAAGCGCAGTCACAATATATTTATTATCCGCAATGACATCGGAAACTTCTTTCACCATGATATAGGAATATATGTTCAAGCCGGAATCAAATCTGGCATAAAACACCGCCGGCTGCCCCGATTGCACAAGCCAGCCCGTCCCGGTCTCCTGCACCGCTGCCTCTCTGATATACGCTGCATGCCGGCAAACCTCGTCACTCCCCGCCAGAATCCCATTTTCCTGTGACCAGATTCCCCACTCTGCAAGGCCGCTATAGTCACTCTCATAAATATCAGAACTGCTGATCCAGAAATCCATCGTTCCAACAGTCAGGCTGATATGTTCCGGATCTCTGATAGAACAGGACTCTACCAGCAAATCTCCGAATCCCGGTATCTGCTTTACATCCTCCAGACTTTCCAGATGAAAGGCAATTCTGATATCCCCTTTTTCCAGATACAGTGCCTTAATTCCCTCATCGGAACGCATTGTCACGCCGGTAATTTTGCTTCGGCTGTCCAAAAAAAGCTTTTTGATATCCGCAGGCAGATAGGCAATCTGTGTAGCGCTGGAAAGACTGTTAAGTCTGCGCTGCTGTGTATATTCATACTCGTTCTCCGCACAAAACAGCGCTTTTATGTCTTCCGTCAGCGTTGTATTTTCATAGAGTCTATCCGTATAATCTCTGGTCCAGGCCTGAATATTTGCCAGCTGATGCTCTTTTTCCCAAAAGCGGCTCTGAGACTGCTGATAAAGATCATTCATCCAGATATTGACGAAAAAAACAAGCATTCCGACAAAAACCATTACACTCAGTAACAGTACAACCACTACCGTAGCCAGAAATTTTTTTCTATATATGCGATATCCAAGAAATGTGGATCCAAATCTGCCCATGTTACCCCTGCCTGATATTTTATTTAAGTCAATTATATCGATTTTTTTCCGTGGGCACAAGGTATTGCAGACCGCAAATCGGGCCTTCCGCACAATGTCCGGAAAGCCCGAGAATGCTTATGCCGCCCCACAGCAGAGGTTCTTATTTGAAGAACTCATTAATCTGCTTCTGTGCTTCTGCGATGACAGTATCAAGTCCAGCCGCTTTCAGCTCTTCGATGCAGGCAGGAACAGCTTCAGCAGGATCGGACGCACCGGTCAGCATATCATATTTGTATTTATCCCAAACCGTATTGCAGTTTGCAACCTCATTCTGGATGTTTGTGATATCAAGGGCAAATCCCAGACATGCAGAAGCTACTGCTTCTTCATTCTGCTTTCTGACTTCATCCCACTGATTCGGATCGGCGCCTTCCTGGGTGCTCAGGATGAAGAAAGTACCCTGTGTATAAGAAGGCCACGTCCAGTCATCTCTGAGTCTTCTGACTGTACCGTCTTCCAGATATTCAAAGTGGTTGCCCTCCACACCGAATGCGCACATATCACGGAACTTGGAATCCGTGTTCATCAGCTGCAAAAGTTTGAGCGCTTCTTCTTTATATTTGGAATTCACGGAAATTGCGTTCATGGAACCCTGAATTGTTTCTGTTGTGAATAAAGGACCGTCAATGGGATTGGAAAGAACAAACTTTTCAACGCCCTGATTGATCTGCCATGTGGCCACTGCGCTGGGCCAGCCCTGCGCATTGCCGAACATATTCCCCTTCGAATTTTCTGTCAGAACATTCGCATCCGGGTTAATGATTCCATCCACATACCACTGATGCAGCATGGTGAGCTTTTTCTGAATATCTTCCTGTTCCAGCGTGCAGACAACCGTGCGTGTTTCGTTATCCAGTTTAACGCCTATAGGCTGCAGACCGCCTGCCAGACCATCATAGTCATTAAAGAAACCATTCCACAAAGTGCCCTGGGTCAGGCGCACGGGGTAGAATGACTTACCTTCGCCTTCCTTCACTTCACGGAAAATCGGATCCAGATCTTCAAATGTCTGTACACTGCTCATATCGATGCCGTATTTCTGTACATAAACATCATCGATGTACCAGAACTGTGTCAGGGAAGAATCTTTGTAAGTGGGTACCGCATAAACATTACCGTGAATCTGAGTACCTGCCCAAATTGTCTCCGGAATAAAGCTGTACAATTCGGGAGTCACGTTCTGTACCAGATCTGTAATGTTTTCAAATGCACCAAGGTTAACAAACTTACTGTAGTTTGTGTTATTCGTGAACATGATATCAAAATACTCGCCGGAATTAACGATTGTGTTCATCTTCTGATCATAGTCTCCCCAGCCTGCGATCTTCACATCCAGTCTCACGCCGATTTTCTCTTCCGTATAATCGCTGATCTGCTCAATTGCAGCATCAAAATCGTCTGCAGGTGTGCCGCCTACCGTCCACCAGATCAGAGTGGGAACTTCCCCGTCATCTGCCGCCGCTTCTTGTGCAGGAGCTTCCTTTTCTGCAGAAGCTTCCTCTGTTGCTGCAGCTTCGTTTCCCGCCCCAGCAGAATCGGATGCGGAATTTCCGCAGCCTGTCAGCGCTCCGGATGTCATTGAAATGCTCAGACCAAGTGCAAACATTTTTCTGATCGTTTTCTTTTTCATACTGATCCTCCTTTAAAAATGTAATGTATATCCGCCGGCCTATGCCGAATAGATATCTGTTTTGTCATGTGATTTTGCGCAGTCTTTCATGATCAGCCTTTTACCGCACCTACGGTCAGACCGGAAATGAAATATTTCTGGAAATAAGGGTAAGCACACGCAATCGGTAATACAATCAGAACCACAATTGCCATGCGCGCTGCTTCCTGAGGCATCTTCGCCAGCATTTCCGCCGCACTTACGCCAATGGTTGCGGCATTCTTTGCAAGCATCTGAATATTTGTCAGAATTGCATTCAGCAGCGCCTGCAGAGATAAAAGTTTGTTATCGTCAATATAAAGCATGGACTGATACCAGTCGTTCCAGTATGCAAAGCTCAAAAACAGTCCGATCGTCGCCAGCACCGGCAAGGAAATCGGCAGCACAATTCTGAAAAAAATCGAATACTGTGTTGCGCCGTCCATCTTCGCCGATTCAATCAGCGATTCCGGCACTGTTGTCTTAAAGAAAGTACGACAGATAATAACATTGAAGGAGGAAACTGCCAGCGGCAAAATCAGCGCCCATAATGTATTTTTCAGCCCCAAAAACTGACTGTTGACAAAATATGTGGAAACAAGGCCGCCGTTGAATACCATCGGAATGAACACCACCATTGTAAGAAATCCGTTCAGCTTATAGCCCGGTCTCGAAAGCACATATCCCATCAGAGTCGTAAGAAGCACTCCGATAATTGTTCCCACTACAGTAACGAATACGGAAACGCCCAGTGCCCGGAGAATCATTCTGCTCTGAGACAGCAGAAAGGTATACCCTTCCAGGGAAAATACTCTGGGTATAAAATGATAACCATACTCTGTAATGGACTGCTCTGCCGAAAAAGAAATCGCTACCACAAGCACAACCGGAATCACACATGACAGAGCCATCAAAGTAAAAATAATATTGAGCAGGAAATTGGTCGGTTTGGACACCCGGTTAAAACGATCAAATCCTTCCGGGTCATTTTTTCTTCTTTTTGTTGTTGCTATGCTTTCTCCCATTCTGTCCACCTCCTTAAATCATCGCGCTGTCCCGATCGATCTTTCTGACGATCGCGTTGGCAGTCAGAATTGTAATACAGCCTGCCACAGACTGCATAAATGCCGCCGCTGCAGCCATGCCGGTCGTTGAAGTTCTCAGCTGTTTATACACGTAAACATCTAATGTATAAACCACATTGTAAAGAGAATTGGAATCTCTTGGTACCTGATAGAACAGACCGAAATCGGAATAGAAAATTCCTCCCACCTTCATGATAAACATCATGATGATTACATTCTTCATCAGCGGAAGGGTTATGTAACGTATCTGCTGCCAAATGGTTGCGCCATCAATGCCTGCCGCCTCATAATAGGTTTTGTCGATGCCGGTGATGGTTGCAAGATAAACCACCATACCATAACCAACACTTTTCCACAGGTTCATGAATACTAAAAAAGGGGGCCACATCTCTTTTTTCATATACCATTGCACCCGGTCTTTTCCCATGGATTCCAGCAGGTTATTCACAAGTCCTTTGTCAAAGCTTAAAAACGCCCAGACTAAAGCAGCTACGACAACCCAGGATAAAAAGTGCGGCATGAACATCGCCGTCTGATATACCTTCGCCAATCGTTTTGAATGCAGCTGTCCGATTGCAATCGCCGCTGCAACCGGAACTACAACGCCAAGAATGATAAATATAATATTGTATCCGAGCGTATTTCTCAAAATCAGCCAGATGTCTTTTGTGGAAAACAGGAACTTGAAGTTATCAAACCCGATCCAGTCGCTGGTCAGAAAGCTCTTGATGAATCCCCCGTTGATTCTGAAGCTCTTAAATGCAATAATAATGCCAAACATCGGCAGAAAGCTGAACAGAAAATACCAGATCGTTGTCGGCAGCGCCAACAGCGTAAGTTCGGTATCATCACGGTTCCAACGACGCCTTTTTATCTTTTTCCTTTCCTTAGCCATCCTGATTCCTCCCTTTTCTCTGCAGGTCTTTTTCTGTCCCGCCTGTTAGGTTTATTATAATATGGCACTTTTTTGTGCGATAGCTAACAGACATTATATAGCAGTATAAAAATATTAGGTCGAAAATATAATTTCTCCCTTTCATTTTGTGCATATTCACCATCTGTTTTCCTGTTTTCTCCATTCATATAATGTTTTTATATGGATACTTTGTATAACATTTTATAGATGTAATCTAAGTTTTACAGTGTAGACCGGTCACAGTAGTTTCCCCTATACTCACTTTATAAGGAAACGTTTACAATACATTACTTTTCAGGAGGTTCTGATATGCCAAAGGATAATATTTTGCTGATCACCACCGACCAGCAGCGCTTTGATACCGTAAACGCCTGGGGGAACCGAAGTATTTTCACACCACATTTAAACTACATGGCCGCCATGGGAATCAGCTACACAAATTGTTATGCGAGCTGCCCCATTTGCATGCCGTCCCGCACCACGATCATGACCGGCCGTCAGGGCTTTGAAAGCGGCGTCATCACCAATGCAAACCACCAGGTTTTCATGCAGGCCTGCACGGACGACCGTTCCACCCTGCCCGCAGTCCTGACGGATGCCGGCTATCAGACCTGTGCAAAAGGGAAAATGCATTTTGAACCCGCCAGAGCCCATTACGGTTTTGAGCACATGCGCCTGCCGCTGGATTACATGCGCGAATACGATAAGAAGCAGCCTCAGTCCCGCCCCAAGGTTCACGGCATCGGGGAATGTGAAATGGAACCGGTCATCTCCACCGTGGACGTAAAGGACTCCGTCACCACCTGGATCGCGGACGAAGCCATCGACTTTCTGGAAACCAGAGATGATACCCGTCCCTTCTTTTTATGGACCAGCTTCACAAAGCCGCATCCCCCCTTTGATCCCTGCCGGGATTTCTGGGATCTTTATGAAAACATTCCGCTGCCTGCGCCCGTCACCGGCGACTGGTCCGAAAGCATAGAAAAAACGCCCCAGGGGTTCCTGGCAGGCGCTTACGAAAATACCAATATGCATTTGTTCGGGGATGCACAAAAGCAGGCTTCCCGGCGCGCTTACTACGCCTGCATCACCCAGGTGGACTATCAGCTGGGCCGCATTTTCGGCGCGCTGCGCGAGCATGATCTGTTCAAAAACACCTGGATCGTATTCACCTCCGACCACGGCGAAATGCTGGGCGATCATCACATGTCCCAGAAAAACCTCTTTTTTGAGGGCAGCGCTCATGTACCGCTTTTGATCGTGCCGCCGGCTGGCCGCGGCATTGCGCACAACCTCATCGTGGATGCCCCCACGGACCTGGCGGATATCTACCCCACCATCCTGGCGATGGCAGGCCTTTCGTCTCCGGTCCCGGTTTCCGGCAAAAACCTGCTGGCCCCCGAAGCGCTCTCCTATGACCGGCTGTTTTTCGGCAACAGCTTAAACAAAAACTTCTGTGTCATGGAGAAGAAAATCAAGCTGGTTTACTCTGCAGTCGGCGATCACACCCTGCTGTTTGACTTAAACACCGATCCCATGGAACAGCGGGATCTGTCCTCAGATCCTGCATGGGCATCCGAGAAATCCCGGCTCTTTGCGCTGCTTTTGGAACATACTGCCGCACACACACCGGAAGCGCTGGAGGAAAGCGGATACTTTAGCACCGAGCCTGCGCCCCGCTTTCCCGGTGACATGCCCGGACGCTGGTTTGGTTTCCACTATAAAGACTATACTGTGGATACATTCCACTGAAAATCCAGGGTATATAGCCTGAAACTTTCTGAAAATCCCCTGTCAGAGCCTGTTCTGTCACCCATAAAGACAGCTCAGGGGTATATAGAACATGAGAATCTCCCCTTACCCCGCAAATATACCTAAAATGGGGTAGAGGGAGATTTTTCCGCTCCATATACCCCCACAGCTGTCAAGTTATGCTTTTTTCTTCATTTTTGGGGTATTTCAAAACATTTTTCCGCCATATACCCTGCGGCGAAAAAGACTGCCGCAAAATTCAAGGCTTTTGCAAAGAATCGCCGCTTCTTCACAAAAGCCCCAACACCCTACATTAATATTAATGAAAACAACACGGTCATGATGCCGCAGATGCCAATTGCCAGTCCGCTCATGGCACCTTCCGTCTCCCCGATCTGAATTGCCTTGGAAGTTCCCACCGCGTGAGAGCACGCGCCGATGGAAAGTCCCGCAATCATCGGATCCTTAACTCTGAAAATTTTGATCAGCATCGGCGCCAGTACACTGCCTAAAATTCCGGTAAATATAACCGCCACCACCGTAATCGGCGTCATACCACCGTGGCTGCCCGCAATACTCACCGCAATCGGGGTGGTCACAGACTTGGGAACCAGAGATGCCGTCATGGCAGAATCCAGCCCGAACAGCTTACACATCAGCAGAATGCTCCCCATGGAGGCCAGAGAACCGCAGGAAGCGCCTACCACGATGGGAAGCCAGTTTTTCTTTAACAATTCAATCTTTGTATAAATCGACACCGCAAGACAGGCCGTCGCCGGTGCCAGAAACATATTGATGATTTGCCCGCCTTCATTATAAGAATCATAGGGAATCTTAAAAATCAATAAAATCCCTGCCACAATTACAATGGCAATGATCAGCGGATTACAGACTACAAGCCCTGTCTTTTTTTGAATTTTTACCCCAATCCAAAAAGCAATGATGCTCAGCGCAATACCGAAAAAAGGCGAAGTGAATAATTCTGCCATTATTTTGTCTCCTTTCCGCACACAGCGGCTGCATGATCCGCAGCTTTTGTTTCCTGAACAACGGCTGCTTCCCGGGCGTTTTTCTTTCGATTCATCAGCCACAGCACAAGCTTCATGCTGTATGCCGTGACCGCAAAGGTTACCACTGTACTCACCACACAAATGATGATCAGCTGCACCACACAGTTTTTGAGCACGTCAAAGTAGTTGATGATGCTCACGCCCGCAGGCAGGAAGAAAAATGCCATATTGGAAAGCAGAAAATCTGATTTTTCCCGGATGTGATCCACTTTCATAACTTTTGTAACCAGCAGCAAAAATAACAGAATCATACCGATTACGCTGGCAGGGAATTCAAAAGGCAAGACTTTTTCAATGATTTGAGAGATCCAGCAAATCGTAAAAATAATTCCGATCTGAGTAATAATTTTCATTTTGTCCTTTCAGCCCGCCTTGCGGGCACATTTTCACGGTTTGAAAACCGTTTTGATGGGAATGGCCAGGGGGCCGGCAATCTATGCCTGCCTTTGACTCATCTGAATCTGACACATCTGCATCGTTTTTAAGGCTGCCTCATGGCTTTCCGGCGTCACGCCCGCACAGCATGCAGGGTCCACGCTGATTTTCACTTCAGGCATGGCTGCCTTTAACACAAGTGCATTGGATACCACACAGATATCGGTACACAGACCGATCAGTTCGATTTCCAGTTCGGAAGAATCGCCTCCACGCTCCTTTGCCAGCACAGATGCCATCCTATGAGCAAGCGCAGTCGAACCAAAGGAAGGCTTATCCACATAAACCGCATTGGGCATGGCCGCTGCGACACTGTCTGCCACTTCCCATCCTTTTGTTCCTTTGATGCAGTGAGGAACCGGAAGATTTTTTCCTTCCTGGGTTTCCATATAATTTTCACCGTGAGTATCCCGTGTCGCATAGATGCAGTCAGGCTGATAAGACTTAATCTTTTCAATGACAGCCGGAACAATGGCAATCGCCTCTTTTGTCCCCAGAGCACCATCGATAAAATCATTCTGCATATCCACAACCACCAGTATTTTTTTCATAAGCTTCCTCCTTTTGAAAACAGCTCAGTCCCCCCGCAGCAGCCTCTGCATATCCTCAAGCAGCTGCTGCGCGTAATTCAACAGCTCTTCCGCCTTCTTTTCTACCAGACTACTATTCTGATAACGATAAGTAAAGACCGGATTTCCCTGAGGCAGAAATTTCAGCTGGCTTCCGTACAGGTCAAGGAGCCTGGGAATATTTTCTCCGTGCACCTTCGCATCGGGACGATAGACAAACCGGATTTCTCCGGGTCTTCCTTTTACTTCCATGATATAAAGCTGATGAGCCTTTACACGCATCAGCGCAATCCGCAAAAGATTGTCCACGGATTTGGGCACTGCACCAAATCGGTCCAAAAGCTCTTCCATCATTTCATCGCTTTCTGCCTGGGTTTCCACGCCGGCAATCCGCTTATAAATATCCAGCTTCTGCTGTTCGTTCACAATGTAAGTGGGGGGAATGAAAGCATCCACATCCAGCTCCACCGTAGTGGAAAAATCCAGCACCTCCTGTACGCCTTTTAAATTTTTCACCGCCTCATTGAGCATCTTACAGTACAGGTCGTATCCCACAGCCTCCATATGGCCGTGCTGCCGCTCTCCCAGCAGGTTTCCGGCACCGCGAATTTCCAGATCCTTCATGGCAATCTTAAAGCCGCTGCCAAGATCCGTAAATTCCCGGATCGCCGCCAGCCGTTTTTCTGCCACCTCTTTAAGCATTTTGTCTCTCTTGTACATCAAAAAAGCATAGGCTGTCCGGCTGGAACGTCCCACACGTCCCCGCAGCTGATACAGCTGGGACAGGCCCATCCTGTCGGAATCGTGAATGATGATCGTATTCACATTGGAAATGTCCAGACCGGTCTCGATGATGGTTGTGGCCACCAGCACGTCGATTTCACCGTTGATAAAATCGTACATGATCCGTTCCAGTTCCCGCTCCGACATCTGTCCGTGTGCAAAAGCGACCGTTGCCTCCGGCACCAGTTCCCCAATCTGTGCCGCCACATCCGCGATATTGTTCACCCGATTATAAACATAGTAAACCTGTCCGCCTCTGGAAAGTTCCCGGACTATCGCCTCCCGGACCATCTCCTCATTGTACTCCATCACATAGGTCTGAATCGGCAGACGGTCATTGGGCGCTTCCTCCAGCACGCTCATGTCCCGGATCCCAACCAGAGACATATGAAGCGTTCTGGGAATGGGCGTTGCCGTCAGGGTCAGCACATCCACATTTTCCTTCATTTTCTTGATTTTTTCTTTATGGGTAACGCCGAAGCGCTGCTCCTCATCGATAATCAGAAGGCCCAGATCCTTATATTTCATATCTTTTGAAAGAACCCTGTGCGTGCCGATAACGATATCCACCTGGCCCTTGCGCAGATCCTCAATCGTCTTTTTCTGCTGTGCAGGTGTTCGGAACCGGCTCATCAGATCAATGCGAATTGGAAAATCCTTCATGCGCTGTACAAAAGTATTGTAGTGCTACTGGGCGAGTATCGTTGTGGGCACCAAAAATACCACCTGTTTTCCGTCCTGCACCGCTTTAAAAGCCGCCCGGATTGCGATTTCCGTCTTGCCGTAGCCCACGTCACCGCAGACCAGACGATCCATGATCTTATGACTTTCCATGTCCCGCTTGGTGGCCGCAATGGCGGACAGCTGATCATCCGTTTCTTCAAAAGGAAACATCTCTTCAAATTCCCGCTGCCACACGGTATCCTCCGAAAATGCAAAGCCTTCACTCTGCTGCCGCAAAGCATACAGCTCCACCAGATCCTTCGCCACCTCGTTTACGGCGGAGCGCACCTTCGTCTTGGTCTTCGTCCACTCCTGGGTCCCCAGTTTATTTAATTTCGGTTTCTTTGCCGCATCTGCCGAGGCATATTTCTGAATCACATCAAGCCCGGTGGCCAGCACATACAGATTGCCGCCGTCCCGGTAGGAAATTTTGATATAATCCCGCACGGTCCCTTCCGCCGAAACTTTTTCAATTCCCTGATAAACGCCCAGGCCGTGGGTCTCGTGAACCACGTAGTCTCCCACCTTCAGATCTGCAAAATCCCGGATTTTCGTGCCTTCATACTGCTGCTTTTTGCGCTTTTTCTTTTTGGGCGCGCCGAAAATATCCCCTTCTGCAATCACAGCGAATTTCAGAAGCGGATATTCAAAGCCCTTCGCCACATGTCCATAAAACAGTTCCACTTCGCCGGCCCTTACCTCGCGATCGGGATCCTCGCTGTAAAAAGCTGCCAGCTCCTGTTCCCGCAGATCCACCGCCAGACGCTTCGCACGGGTTCTGGAGCCACATAATAAAAGCACCCTGCTGCCGTTCTTTTTATATCGCTTCAAATCCCGGATTAAAGCCTCAAAGCTGTTATTATAAGAAGCCATGCTTCTTGCCGTAATTTCAAACTTCCGTTCCGCCTTAAAAAGGGTATTCCTGGCCTCGATGGCAGTCAGCGATACCGCCCGATACCGACTCAGGTAAGCCGCGATCTCTTTTTGCGCATATAAAAGGTCCGCCTGTCCCGGCAAAATATAGCCCTTCTCCAGACGATGCACCATACTCTCCCGAAATTCCAGTTCCAGGGCGTCCGCATTTTCCGCAAGTCTCTGGGGTTCATCCAGAAAAATCACCGCATTTTCTGTATCAAAAAACTGTAAAAAAGATTCTGTTTTTTCATAAAAATAATGCACATAGCTTTCCAGATTTACCACCGCACCGAATTCAATGGAAGACTCTTTCAGCTCTTTGATCTGTGCCTCAATTCGATGGGCTTCCTCCGACTTGCCTTCTTCCCTCAGTTTTTGGGCAAACTGCTTTGTCTCTTTTTCGATTTTTAAGAAACCATCGTGCCGCCGGCCTTCCGACAGCATCAGCTCCGTCGCCGGATAAATGCTCACACGGCTTAAGTTTTCCACGGACCGCTGGGACAGCACATCAAAGCTTCTGATGGAATCCACGCTGTCTCCCCACAGTTCAATACGATAGGGATTTTCCTCAGTCATATCAAAAATATCCACAATGCCGCCGCGAATGGAAAACTGCCCCTGCTTTTCCACCTGCCAGGTTTTCTCATAGCCCATTTCCACCAGTTTTTGTGAAAGTGCACGTTCATCGATGGTCGAAGTCTTGTCAAAGAAAATCACATTGGCTGCCAGATAGGCCAACGGCACCTGAGGTGTCATCAGCGCAGCCATAGTAGTCACCACCGTCACCGGACGCTTTTCCAAAAGGGCGCGCAGTACCTTCATTCGCTCCTTGGCGAGCTCTCCTCCAGCCACATCTGCCTGATAAAAAATCAGATCGCGGGCCGGATACAGACAGGTATCCCGGTCATAAAAACGATATTCCTCACAGATTTCCCTGGCTTTTTTGTCACTGAAAGTAACGATGATTTTCTGTAAAAAACCATCGCTCAATCCATAAACCATGTGAAGCTTCTGAGAATCATACAGCCCGGTAAAGCTGACCGCCGCGCCCTCCTTTTCCAGAAGCTTTTTTCCTTCCTCAAATTCTGCCAGCTCCAAAAGCGGAGCCGTTAAAACTTTCATGTGCCCTCTCATCTCTCTTTTTTCTTATTAAAACGGTTCATTGCAGCATCCGGTCCTTCCTGCATCATCATTTCCACAGCTTCGCAGGCCTCTTTCGCCGCTGCTTCCATCAGCACCTGTTCCTCTTTTGAAAAATGGCCAAGCACATAGTCAGCAAGATCATAGCCCTTCGGTTTTTCTCCCACACCGACCTTAATGCGCTGAAAACTGTCATGTCCCAAATGCTGTATGATATTTTTCAAACCGTTGTGACCGCCGGCACTTCCTTTTTTACGGATACGAAGCTGCCCGGGCTCCAGGCTGATATCATCATGAATGACAATGAACTCTTCCTTGCTGTCCACCTTATAATAGTCCAGCACTTCCCTTATGCACTCACCGCTTAGGTTCATGTAGGTGAGAGGCTTTACCAGAACTACCTTCTGACCATTGATAAAACCTTTGCCGATCAGGCCCTTATGTTTTGCCTCTCCTATGCGGATTCCATGCTTATCTGCCAACATATCTATGACATCAAAACCGATATTATGTCTTGTATTTTCATATTCCTTTTTGGGATTTCCCAAACCTGCAATCACGTACACTTTTGATTCCTCTTTCTCCCAACGGAGTTCTTCCTCCGTCTTATTTCTGCTACAGATTTTCACTAGTATTTCGCAAAGCGATTTTCTGCGCCTGCCGCAGGTCCCCGCATCGGACCATTTCCGTTCCGCTGCAGCACGATCCTCCGAAAGGGCGCTAATAGCTGGTTTCTCCATCATGGGAAAGCAGTGAAACATGACACATTCCCTCCAGTCCATGCACCTCTTTTACCAGCGCGCTCTCTTCTTTGACCCGCACTTCCACTACCATGTCCAGCTCGTTCATCGAAATATTTCTGGACTTCACTCTGTAATATTTGCTGTACTTTTCCACAATATTCAATACCGCATCTTCGCCGTCCAGATCGGATGTATTCACGATCAGAAGCATCGGCGCTTTCGTCACCGGAATCATATCCAACGCAAAAATCGCTATTGTGATCACCAGCGAGGTAATAATCGCAAGAGAATACAGCCCCGCGCCGCAGATGATGCCTGCGCTGATGGCCCAGAATAAAAATACCAGATCCATGGGTTCTTTGATTGCCGTGCGGAAACGTACAATGGAAAGTGCACCCACCATACCCAGGGAAATCACGATGCTGGACTGAATCGTCAGAATGATGGCCGTCGTGATGATTGCCAGCGCTGCCAGTGCAATTCCGAAATTCTTATTGTAAAAGGTTCTGCGGGTCAGAAGCCGATGTGCCAGAAAAATATAAAGTGAAATCAGGCATACCACCGCAAGACTTAAAAGAATTGTGGGAAAATCGACTTCCATATTATTAAAACCGCTGATAAAAGATTTTTTAAAAATATCTCCAAATCCCATGTTGTTCTCCATCTTATGTAATCTGTAAAGCGCCCTGCAGATAACGCAGCCTGGCGGTCCTTTAAACGGAATATTTTCTGCACAGATAGTATTTTGAAAAAGAGGTCCTCTGCAGACTTTCCAGCTGCAAAAGCTGCCTGATCGGATCCGGAAGAAATTCATCATATTTCACTTCCAGCACATGCTGCCCCATGGGCATGATCGGCCTTCTTGGATATCCGCCCTCCAGGAATCTGTCCGTCTCCATGGATGACAGGATATTCTCATCCAGCGTAATTCTCACATTGCCCAGCCGGAAAATATAGGGCACTCTGTCATATTCCACAATGACTTTCGCTTTCAGTCTTCTTTCCTTCTGCTCCATCGTGAACTTCTGCAAAAGCAACGGCATCTTCTCTTCTGTTTTTAAAACCTCACCCTTTAAAATCAGACTGCACTGCTGTCTGCTCAATGGACAGGACTTTTTCCGCGTCATTCCACGCATTTTCTGCTTTAATTCCAGCGTAATTTTTTCATCGCTTCCGTTATAAATACGGATACGGAACTTTTCTCTGGGATCTGTGCCGTCCTCATTTTCCCAAAAACAGCTGTTCCATTCATCATCAAAATAAACACTGCTGATGTGATAACTGCCTCCGGGCCCCGTATGGGGATCCGGCTTCAGCAGGGGCTTTATTCTGTTTTCCACAATTTTAAGCTGCTGGGCGGTGCACACATATTTCAGTTCATGCCGCCAGATTCCGCCATCTGCATTCATGAATTTTCTCCGGACACTGCTGTTTTCATCCTGATCTGCTTTCTGACAGGGAAAAACGAACATACTTTCCGATACATCGTAACACACAAGCAATTGACAGGCAAGCGGTTATCTGAACAAAATATTACACGGGACAAACCGCAGGAACAGTTCAGCCTTCTCACTGAGATTTCCTATCGTCTAAAAAAAGACAGCCGCAGGATTTGTTTCCTGCGGCCACAGCCTTTATATCTTTTTTACAATTCAGGTTCTTCAAGCGCCCTGTCATAAGCTTCCAGAATAATCTTCTGGATATTTTCTCTGGTTCCCTGGTTAATCGGGTGTGCAATATCCCGATACTCCCCATCGGTAGCCTTCTTGCTTGGCATCGCTATAAAAAGTCCCTTATCCCCCTCAATAACTTTGATGTCATGTACCACAAACTCATCATCAATGGTAATGGATACAATCGCCTTCATCTTGCCTTCCTTGGCAATTTTTCTGACACGTACATCGGTGATCTTCATCTTTACTTCCCCCTTTAAGCCGCTTTTTGCTAGATAAAATATCTGTCATTTTTCTCAATTACAATCTTAATTCCGTCTTCCCCTTTGTAGTGGGAATTTGCACGGATTGTATCATGGCTTTCCACGATGCAGTTCTCAATGTAAGTATTATCGCCGATATACACATCATTCAGGATGATGGAATTCTTAATTACACAATTGTTTCCTATATATGTCTTCTTGAAAATCACGGAATTTTCCACCGTGCCGTTCACGATGCAGCCGCTGGAAATCAGGCTGTTGGATACCTTTGCTCCCACGTTATATTTAGCAGGAGGCAGATCATCTACCTTGGAATAAATGTCCGGATACTGTCTGAAGAAGAAATTACGGATTTCCGGCTTCAGGAAATCCATATTGGTTGCGAAATAATCTTCTACCGTTGCAATATTTCTCCAGTAATCCTGCATCTTATATCCATAAATTCTCTTCTGATTCTTATAGCGCACCAGAATATCCTTTACAAAATCATATCTGTCTTCCATTGCGCATCTTTCGATCATTTCCACCAAAAGGCGTCTTCTGATCACATAAATACCGCAGGAGATGGTGCTGGACTGTGCTACGATGGGCTTTTCCTCAAAGTCCACGACACGGCCGTCCTCGTTCATCTTCAGAATACCATAGCGTTCCACATCCGCTTCCGCAGGCATATCCTTGCATACAACCGTGATATCCGCTTTCTTCTGGATGTGATATTCCAAAACTTTATTATAATCCATTTTATAAACGCAGTCCCCCGATGTTATCACCACATAGGGCTCATGGCTGTTCTTTAAAAAAGAAATATTCTGATAAATGGCATCGGCCGTTCCTCTGTACCAGAAGCTGTTCTCCGCAGTCACTGCAGGTGTGAATACGAACAGGCCTCCCTGCTTCCGTCCGAAATCCCACCATTTGGAAGAGCTTAAATGCTCATTTAAACTTCTTGCATTATACTGTGTCAGCACACCGACTCTCTGGATATGAGAATTGGTCATGTTGCTCAGCGCAAAATCGATACTCCTGTAACTTCCCGCAATAGGCATGGCCCCAATTGCACGCTTTTTGGACAACTCTCTCATTCTGCGGTTATTGCCGCCCGCCAAAATAATACCAATCGCTCTCACTGTTCGTCACCTGCCTTAATCAAAGTTTTGCCGCTGGCAAGACTTTTGTCCGGATAGTCCTGCACTGTTGTAATACCGGCCACTACAGTGTTCTTTCCAACAGATACGCCCTGAGGGATCACACTCTTCTCACCTACAGTTACGATACCGCTGTTATAAATATGCGGTGCTGTATCATTCTCGGCTTCCTCTCCGATTCCCAGCTTCACGCCGTCTTCAATGATGACATTCTCCGCCACTATCGCCTTGTTCAGCTCGCAGTCTGCGCCGATGGTCGTCTTATTCATGATGATGGAATCCCGGATTACACTTCCTTGGCCGATTGTAACACCGCAGCCGATTACGGAATTATAAACCTCTCCATAAATTTCCGCACCTTCGCCGATGATGCTGCGCTCAATCACGCCCTCGGGCGCTATGTACTGAGGCGGTAAAATTTCGCTCTTGGTATAAATCTTCCAGTATTCTTCATACAGGTTAAATTCCGGAACGATATCAATCAGTTCCATATTCGCTTCCCAGTAGGAATTCAGGGTTCCGACATCTTTCCAGTAACCGTTGAATTCATACGCGTACATCGGTGCTCCCTTTTCATGACAGTAAGGAATTACATGCTTTCCAAAATCAAGATTCGGCTGATCCGCCTTTGCAATGAGTGCTTCTTTGAGGGTCTTCCAGTTAAATATATAAATGCCCATGGATGCGAGATTGCTTCTCGGGTTCGCAGGCTTTTCTTCAAAATCGGTAATTCTCTTGTTCTCATCTGTAATCATGATGCCGAAACGCTTCGCCTCTTCCATCGGTACAGGCATAACGGCAATCGTGCATTCGGAACCGCTCTGCTTATGGAAATCCAGCATCACTTCATAATCCATCTTGTAAATATGGTCCCCGGAAAGAATCAGAACATAATCCGGATTAAAATTCTCCATATAGTCGATATTTTGGTAAATTGCATTCGCCGTGCCAGTATACCACTCACTGTTCTCGCTCTTCTCATAAGGAGGAAGTACAGTAACACCGCCAATGTTCCTGTCCAGATCCCACGGAATACCGATTCCGATATGGGAATTCAATCGAAGGGGCTGATACTGTGTCAGCACGCCTACCGTGTCGACGCCGGAGTTAATACAGTTGCTCAACGGAAAATCGATAATGCGGTACTTGCCGCCAAACGCCACAGCCGGTTTCGCAACTTTGGATGTCAGAACACCCAGCCTGCTTCCCTGGCCGCCAGCCAGCAACATGGCAATCATTTCTTTCTTAATCATGTCATCACCTCATCTGCTCATATTATAGACTGCGTAGCATTGCGTTTTCGCGTACAAAAATTATAGCACACCTTATTGTAAAAGTGAATAATTTTTTTGAAAGTCAGCAAATCCCATCGCGTTTTTTGTTGTTTATTTTACATATTTTTTACTTGTATTTTTACTTCTTTTTATCTATATTATCCAATCCATTTTCGCACTTTGCCGCACTAAAATCTCATATTTTTCACAAATTTGTCCTTTTATTCGACAAAATATGGCGTTTGATTTGCACGCCTGAAATACCCCGATTTTATGCAAAACCAATACTAAAACTTAGATTTTGGGGCATATGGGGCTAAAACTTCTTAAAATACCCCGGGAAACCCAAGAACAAACACGGGAAAGAATAGAAAAATTTGATCGTATATATCCCCGCGCTGTACCCCAAACTTACATTTTGCATATTTTAATGCCACCTTCCTCGTTTTTACGCACCGAAAGTGTGAAAACACCTCGCGCACCCGCCACCAGTTAACACTAACACAACAACATTTCTCAATCCTACTTTTTCCAATTTACTATTGGTTTTTTTTCCGTATTTGCGTATAATAAAGCAGGAAGAAAAAAATCTCCGATTTTTTTCTTCCTGCGCTACTTCTCGAAAAGCGCAGCGTTCGAGAAGGTTCCTTTTTAACTTGCGCTGCTTCTCGAAAAGCGCAGCGTTCGAGAAGGTTCCTTTTTTAACAGCGCACCCAATTTTCACAGACAGGAAGTGTACTCACATGTATCATGTAGATTTTAATAACCCCATTCACGTTTACTTCATCGGCATCGGCGGCATAAGCATGTCCGGTCTGGCCGAAATTCTTCTCGCCGAAGGATTCACCGTTTCCGGCTCCGACTGGAACCGCTCCCCTTTAACAGAGCTTCTGGAAAGCCAGGGCGCACATATTAATTACGGAAAGCCCCAGAAAGCAGAAAACATCACTGATGATATTGATCTTGTGGTTTATACCGCAGCAGTCCATAACGATAACCCTGAATTTGCAGAGGTTTTACGCCGTCAGATTCCCACACTTACAAGAGCACAGTTTTTAGGTCAGCTCATGCGCAATTATAAAACCCCCATTGCCATCAGCGGCACCCACGGCAAAACCACCACTACATCCATGGTATCTGAAATCCTGCTTCACGCGGATGCAGATCCCACCCTTTCCGTGGGCGGTATTTTAAAATCCATCCACGGCAATATCCGCGTAGGAAAATCCGGACTTTTTGTCACCGAAGCCTGCGAATATACCAACAGCTTTTTAAGCTTCTTTCCCAAAATCGGAATTATACTGAATATAGAAGAAGACCATATGGATTTCTTTAAGGATATCCATGATATTCGCCACTCCTTCCGCCGCTTCGCCGAACTGATCCCCGCTGAAGGAACTCTCATCATCAATGCGGACATTGACAATTATCAGGAAATTACGGAAGGCCTGTCCTGCAACGTCATCACCTTCGGCACAGCCCCTTCCGCTGATTATTATGCCACGGACATCAGCTATGATGATCTTGCCGATGCTACGTTTCGTCTGCATCGCTTCGGGCAGGACGGAGAAATCATCACCCTCGGTGTTCCCGGCGAACACAATATTTTGAATGCACTGGCAGCTCTGGCTCTTTCTGATCTGTTGGAAATTGCACCCCAAACGTCCAAGGAAGCTCTTCATGACTTCCATGGCACAGACCGCCGCTTCGAATACAAGGGCGAGAAAAACGGTATCACCATAATAGATGATTATGCACATCACCCCACAGAAATTACCGCCACTTTAAAGGCTGCTGCAAAAGTTCCGCATCAAACACTCTGGTGCGTGTTCCAGCCTCATACCTACACCCGGACAAAAGCTTTTCTGGATGATTTTGCTCATGCGCTGGCTCTGGCAGACAAAGTAATCCTGGCTGATATTTATGCCGCCAGAGAAACAGATACCCTCGGAATCAGCTCTGCAGACATCCAGTCACGCATTCAGAATGAGGGCACAGAATGCTACTATTTCCACACTTTTGAGGAAATTGAAAAATTTATTTTAGAAAATTGTATCAACGGTGACCTGTTGATAACTATGGGAGCCGGAGATGTAGTAAATATCGGGGAAAACCTGCTTTCAAAGTAAGTTATCCACATTATCCACAGTTGAAAGGTGGAAAACTTTCCTCTTTGACTGTGGATATTTTTTGTCGAAAAAAGGTTGAAAAACTGGGTATTCCAGCCTTCTTTCCACACTATCCACATTATCCACAAAAACCCGCAACCCCAGTGTTTACAAGGCTTCCCGGGAATTTTCCTATTTTCTTTTTTTATCCACCATGCTATAATGAAGCCGAATCAGCAGAACATAGTTCTGCTGATTCGGCGCTACTTCTCGAAAAGCGAAGCGTTCGAGAAGGTTCCTTTTTGATAGGCGCTGTTTCTCGAAAAGCGAAGCGTTCGAGAAGGTTCCTTTTTGATAGGCGCTGTTTCTCGAAAAGCGAAGCGTTCGAGAAGGTTCCTTTTTGAT
>JAFUMV010000139.1 GCA_017482485.1 Lachnospiraceae bacterium | reverse complement strand
CCGGTAACACCTTCCTCCGGAATACGTTTCATCCAGTCTCTTAGTCCATTCGGATCAGCGTCATTGGTATCAAATCCATATGCACCATGCGTATGAACATCAATAAATCCGGGGACGATGCGCCTGTTTTCGTAATCCACATCTGCATCCTTTGTACCCCAGGGATAAATCTGTACTATTTTTCCATTTTCAACTTTTAACTGTGCAGCCACAAACTGACCGCCAATCCAGACTCTTTTACTCTGAATTACCATGATACCCTCCCATTTTGATCGATATGTGCTTTAAAACATTACAGTCCAGCCCAAAGGCTGAACTGCAATGAAAAGCTCAAGCTGCTCCATCTGTTCACAGCCGCTTCTTAATCTTATTTATACCAGAGACAGTGCATCTTCATCTGCCACAAGAATGAAATTGGGATGCAGCTGCAGAATAGATGCAGGAACCTGAGGAGTGATCGGACCAAAGAAAGAATCCTTCAGGATCTGAGCTTTGTCCTTGCCGCTGACTACCATCAGCACGCATTTTGCTCTCATGATCGTTGCAATTCCCATTGTATATGCCTGCTTCGGAACCTCATCGATGGAATTGAAGAAACGCTTGTTAGCTTCAATTGTCATCTGTGTCAGATTTACACAATGAGTTTCCTTATCAAACTCGTCATTCGGCTCATTGAAACCGATATGACCATCATGTCCAAGGCCGAGAAGCTGAAGATCAACACCACCCATGGATGCGATTACCTTATCGTATTCAGAGCAGGCCTTTTCGCTGTCGGGCTCTGTACCATCAGGCAGATTGGTGTTTGCAGGGTCGATATTTACATGTTTGAAAAAATTATCATGCATGAAATAATAATAGCTCTGTTCGTTCTCTTTAGGAAGTCCCTTATACTCGTCCAGATTAACGCTCTTTACCTGAGAGAAATCCAGATCGCCGGCTTCATAACCTTCGATCAGATGTTTGTATGTGCCGATCGGGCTGGAACCGGTAGCAAGACCCAGTACACAGTCCGGCTTGGTAACAACCAGAGCGCCGATAATGTTAGCAGCTTTTCTGCTCATGTCATTGTAATCTTTTGTTCTGATGATTCTCATTTTACTCTCTCCCATCCTGTCATATTATAAATACCCAGTTACAGTCCCGGTTTATTACCGGAACAGCTACTGCTATTTTAATACATCTTGTCCCATTACTCAATTCTTTTCCTAAAAATGCTTATATTTTTTTGCATTTTGGTTATAGTTTCAATATAACCGAAATTCGGAAGCCCTCACAAAGAAGGCTTCCGATCAGCTAGGATTTTTCGTGCTGCAATGAGCAGCTATGATATTTTTTGCTCATTACCGCGACATATGCGCCTTATAAGCGTGCTGACACGCTTTTACAGCTCCTTCTGCGCGTCAATTAAAGCATCTTCTTCATTTCGTCTGCAACGAACTGAACTTTGGTACCAACCACTACCTGCACTGCAGTCTTGCTGGGTCTGATGATACCTGCCACACCTGCGGATTTGATTTTCTTTTCATCAACCTTGGTGTAGTCCTTGATTTCAAAACGAAGTCTGGTGATGCAGTTATCCAGGCTGGTAACATTTTCCTTACCGCCAATGCCTTCCAAAATAACGGATGCTACCTGCGCGAAGTCATTGTTGGACAGAACGGCATTCTTATCCAGTTCTTCATCATCGTCCTCACGACCGGGAGTCTTTAAGTTAAACTTCGTGATCGCGAAATAGAATACTGCGAAGAAAACAACTGCTGCTGCGATTCCAAGAGGAATGATCAGCCAAATTTTATTCGCCAGAGGCAGCTGAGAGCTGAATACAAGGTCTGTTAAACCTGCGGAGAAAGAGAAACCTGCTCTGAAACCGAGAGCCACTGTAACGCCTGCAAAAATACCGTACAGAATTGCATATACAAGGTACAGGCCGGGAGCCAGGAACATGAATGCGAATTCAAAAGGCTCGGTAACGCCGCAGATAAATGCGCTCAGCGCTGCTGCACCCATCAGGGACGCTGCTGCTTTTCTCTTTTCAGGTTTGGAAGTTTTGATAATTGCCAGTGCAGCTGCAGGAAGACCAAACATCATGCAAGGGAAGAATCCTGCCATGTACATACCGGTTTCGCCCAGAGTACCTGTGTTGCCCCAGAAATTTCCAAGGTCATTGATACCAATCGCATCAAACCAGAATACAGAGTTTAATGCATGGTGCAGACCGAACGGAATCAGCAGACGGTTTAAGAATGCATAAATACCGGAGCCAACAGCGCCCAGGTTTGCAATACCTGTTCCCAGTGCAACGAGTCCGCTGTAAACAACGGGCCAGATAAAGAACAGAACAGCAGCCACTACGATGGAAACCACTGCAGTAACAATTGCCACACAACGCTTGCCGGAGAAGAAAGAAAGAGCATCCGGAAGTTTTGTGCCTTTAAACTTATTGTAGCAGGCAGCACCGATACAGCCGGCTAAAATACCGATAAACTGGTTGCTGATCTTGCCGAATGCAGGATTTGCTTCTGCGCCTGTTAAAACTGCAACAGAGCCGGAAGACAGCAGTGTTGTGATCATCAGCCAGGAAACCAGGCCGGCAAGGCCGGATGTACCCTCGTGATCATCGGACATTCCGACAGCAACACCGATTGCGAACAGCCAGGACATATTGTCGATTAATGCACCGCCCGCTTTAATCAGGAAAAATCCAACTACAGGAAGAAAGCCTGTAATTTCACCGCCCTGCATAGCAGCGGGTGATAATGCATAACCAATACCCATCAGGATACCGCAGACCGGCAGACATGCAACCGGAAGCATCAGAGCTTTTCCGAGTTTCTGTAAATATTTCATCATAAAAACTTACCCCCTTTTTGTTCCGCCCTAGCAACAGAACTTTTTTATTCTCAAGGCAATTGCCTTAACGAATACATATGTATGCCGGTGCGCATCGGCATCCGGCCCAGGACTGTACCCCGCGCACAGTCCCTGTAAACACATACCTCTTACAGGTTTTCTTTCATGAAAGCTTCCAAAGCTGCTGCTGCTGCATCTTCATCTTCGCCTTCAATTGTAAAGGTAACGTTGTGACCCTGTTTAACCGCCATCATCATCAGGGACATGATCTTCTTTGCATCGCCCTTCTTTACACCGTTATCAACGGTAACAGTGCTCTTAAATTCAGCAGCCTTTTTTACAAGCAGACCTGCAGGTCTTGCGTGAATGCCGAGTGCGTCCGTGATTGTGTAAGTAAACTGTTTCATGATTATTACATCCTTTCATCTTTTAAATTTTCATTTATGAAATCGGGACAAACCCGAAATCGACTTGTTAACAGAATAATCCATTTCAACCGCATGTTTTTGATTGTTAAATTTCGCGGATGGTCTTGCGCAGTCCAAGAATATAGGTCGGCGAAACGGAAAGTTCATCGATTCCCATATCAATAAAGGTCTTTGTCAGCGTTGTATCGCTTGCCAGCTCACCGCAGATACCAACCCATGCACCGCCCTTGTGACCGTTTTCAATGGTCATCTGAATCATGCGCAGCACTGCGGGATGATGAGAATCGTAAATATTGTCCAGGCTCTGATTCTGCCTGTCAATCGCAAGGGTATACTGTGTCAGATCATTGGTACCGATACTGAAAAATTCTACTTCCTTCGCCAGTTCTTCACTGATCATAACAGCTGCGGGCGTTTCAATCATGATTCCCAGTTCCACATGATTGAAGCTGATTCCTTCTTTGATCAGTTCTGCCTTTACTTCTTCCACGATTTCTTTGATCTTCCTGATTTCATTAACAGAAATGATCATCGGGAACATAATTGCAGCTGTACCGAAAGCGGATGCACGATAGATTGCGCGCAATTGGGTCTTAAACATTTCAACACGGTCCAGACAGATACGGATCGCACGATAACCCATGGCCGGATTTTCTTCCTTCGGAAGATTAAAATAATCCACCTGTTTGTCAGCGCCGATATCCAGGGTACGAATGATCACCTTCTTGCCGCCCATTCCCGAAAGCACTTCTTTGTATATCTTAAACTGCTCTTCTTCTGTGGGATAAGTGTCTCTGCCCAGATAAATGAACTCACTGCGGAACAGACCGATGCCGCCGCCGTCATTTTCCAGAACCTTATCCACATCCTGTGTGTTGCCGATGTTGGCGTATACATTAATTCTGCGGCCGTCCGTAGTAACATTGTCCTTGCCGATCAGCTCTAAAAGCTCTGCCTTTTCTTTTTCATACTCTTCCTTCTTCGTGCGCAGCTTCGCAGCAGTTGCCGCATCGGGATTGAGAATGAAGTTTCCTTCAATACCATCCACAATGGCTTCCATGCCATTATACTCTTCCAGCAGCGCCACATCTGTTTTTACAAGAGCCGGAATATTCATGGAACGGGCCAGAATCGCCGTATGGGAGTTGGCAGAACCGTTCTTTGTTACAAATGCCAAAATTTTGCTTTTATCCAACTGTACCGTTTCACTGGGAGAAAGATCATCCGCCAGCAAAATGACAGGCTCTTCGGAATCAATTCCGCCATCCACAATACCTGCCAGAATATTAACCACTCTTTTGGAAATATCCAGCACATCCACGCTGCGGGCTTTCATATATTCGTCATCCATGGATGCAAAAACAGAAGAAAAGCTCTCACCGGTCAGATTCACCGCGAACTCTGCGTTCACCTTTTCCTCCCGAATCATGTTGCAGATATTTTCCAGATAGTCGCCGTCATCCAGCATCATTTTATGCACATCAAAAATCATGGCCTGCTCTTCGCCGGCCTCTTTCAGCGCTTTCTGATAAAGAGCATCCAGCTGTTCCATGGCCTTTGCCTTTGCAGCTTCGAATCTTGCCACTTCAGCTTCCACATCTTCAATCAGCTTCTGTTCCAGAATATATTCCTGTTTCTTAAAAAGATAAATTTTTCCGATCGCAATTCCTTTCAGAACGCTTTTACCGGAGCAGATAATCATATTTGTTTCCTCCAGACTCATAAATTATTTTGCCAGTTTCATCACATCATCACCAGGTACGACTTCCTTATCCGTAAAAGCCTCAATTTTGGCATAAGCATCAGAATTGCAGATAACAACAGGTGTGATTGTGTTCTTTCCCGCTTCCTTAATTTTTTCCAGGTCAGCTACCAGCAATAAATCCCCTTTCTTTACACTTTGTTCAGCACGCACCTTTATTTCAAAAGGCGCACCGTTTAATTCGACCGTATCCAGGCCCACATGGATCAGAATTTCTGCACCATCGGGCGTTGTAATTCCAACTGCGTGTCCTGTAGGAAATACGGTACTGATCACACCATCTGCAGGTGCATATACATGTCCGTCACTTGGAATCACCGCAATACCCTTTCCGAGTATTTCCTCTCCGAATGTCGGATCAGGCACTTCATGGATACTCACACATTTTCCCTTCATGTGCGCACCAAGTACCAGCGCATTGTCCTTCTTTTTGAAAATGTCAAACAATCCCATTTCCAAATCCTCCTTATGATGATTCATTATTTACATTAATATTTATTGTATACTTTAGCTGTATGGTCAGATAAATAATTTCGTCTTCCATCATCATACACTCACTGACAGAATTCACGTATTCGCTCATGCGCACCGCAAGGCTGTATTCTTCGCAGCAATGATTCTTTATAAATTCATTAAAAACAGGATCCCTTACCGCCGCCAACGGCTTATGCAAAAGCAGACGGTTTAAAATAAATTTCAGATTGGTAATCAGTCTGTCCTTGTAAATGGAATCTCCTGCAAGCGGACATACCGATTCTACTATATCAACCAGATGGCGAATCATTTCTGTCATCATATGCGTCTGGTTCAGTTTCATGCCAAATTCTGCATTCACAAGATGAAATGCAATGGAAGCAGCCTCATCCTCCGGCAGCCGCACACCGATCTTATTCTCGATCAAGTCAAGGGCATAGGTGCCCACTTTGAACTCTTCCGGATAAAAATGCTTAATCTCGCTGTAAAGGGCATTTTCAAAGGCCATTCCCTTTTTCAATCGTTTCAGCGCAAAATCAATATGGTCCGTCAGCGTCAGATATACGCTCTGACCCAGCTGCCTTGTCAGTACTTTCTTTGCATGAGAAATGATTTCATCAGAAACCTGAATGCATACCAGAGACATGTTTGCCACAAGCTCTGTAAAATGCCTCATCACTTCAGGCCCCTCCAGGCGAAAAATCTTCTCCACCCTGCTCTCATCCAGTTCCTGCCCGGCCTTCTTCTGAAATCCGATTCCCTTCCCCATAGCCACGATCTCTATTCCTTGCTGATCCAGGGCGGAAACCACATTGTTATTGATTATTCTCTCAATCTTCATAACACGCTCCGTTTATGCAATGTGAAGGGCTTCATCCGACAGTTCTGTGCATATCACGAACATGATTAAAATCTGACGAAAAAAGAAAACCAGATTTTATAAATCAATCAGCTGCACCAACACTGGCGATTAACTTATAAAATCTGGTTTTGCCTGCCATACAGTAACAATCCAATATCCCCTATTCTTTTCTTTATTCCCTTAACTGATTATAGTTTAACAAAAGCACGAAAACATGTCAAGCATCTTTTGTAGTCTTTGTACCATCATTTTACACCATTCATCAGTTTGTACAGAAAAATAGCACAAATACCAGCTTTTTTTATCTGTAAAAAAGCTGGTATTTTATGTGTAATCTGTTTATTCTGCCATCAGCGTTTCCATCTCATCCAGCAGACTGTCAAAAACAGCAAGTGCTTCATGAACAGGCTGTGAGGTTCCCATGTCCACTCCAGCTCCCTTCAGCAGAGAAATCGGATCTTTTGAACATCCGCCGGAAAGGAAATTCAGATAATCTTTCACAGCAGGCTCTCCCTCATTTAGAATCTTCTTTGACAAGGCCATGGCAGCTGAAAACCCGGTCGCATACTGGAATACATAGAAATTATAGTAAAAATGGGGAATTCTCGCCCATTCCATGGCGATTTCATCATCCACCACCACATCTTCTCCATAATAAAATTCATTCAGTTTACGGTACATCTGATTCAGAGAATCTGCTGTAAGACTCTCTCCCCGCTCGCTTGCCTCATTGATCATCATCTCAAATTCTGCAAACATCGTCTGACGATACAGCGTTGTCCGAAACTGCTCCAGGAAATAATTAATCAGATATGCGCGGGTGCGTTTGTCTTCCGTTTTCCGAAGAAGGTGCTGCATAAGAAGAGATTCGTTACAGGTAGAAGCCACCTCTGCCACGAAAATCACGTAGTCGCTGTCTATCGGTCTCTGATTTTTGTTGGACAGCCAGGAATGCATCGCATGTCCCATTTCATGAGCCAGGGTAAACTCACTGTCCAGCGTATCCTTATAGTTCATCAGTACATAAGGATGCACTCTCTGTCCGGCAGAATAAGCACCGCTTCTCTTTCCTTTATTCTCATAAACATCCACCCAGCGGCTTTCAAATCCGTGCTTTAAGGTTTTACTGTACTCTTCTCCCAGCACAGCGGTGGCTGCCAGAACTTCCTCTTTTGCCTTTTCGTAGGAAATCTTCACATCCGCGTCCGCCACCAGAGAAGGATATAAATCATACATATGCAGTTCATCCACGCCCAAAAGCTTTTTGCGCAGCCGCATGTAACGATGCAGCACACCAATATCTTCATGCACTGCGGCAATCAGGTTTTTGTATACGCCAACCGGCACATTCGTATGATCCAGCGATGCTTCTAAGGTATTGTTGTATTTGCGCGCTTTTGAAAAAAATTTCAGCTGATTCACCTGTGCATTGATCAGCGCCGCAGAAGTGTTAATCACATTTCCGTAGGTATGATACAAAGATTCAAAGGCTGCTTTTCTTAAAGATCTGTCCGGACTCTGCATCAGGGGGATGAAGCTTCCGTTCGTCACTTCGAATTCCTCACCGGCCGAATTTTTCACAGAAGGAAAGGTCAGATCGGCATTACTCAGCATGGAAAAAACAGTGTCAGGCGTCTGCGCCATTTCTCCGGCATCCGCCAGCAGCTTTTCCAGCTCCGGAGAGAGAATGTGTTCACGACATCTTCTCAAATCGCTCAGGCTGCGCCTGTAATTACAGAGTTTGGGGCAAACCTCATAATAACCGTTTAATGTTTCCTCATCAATGTCTAAAATTTCCGGACCCGCAAAAGAGGTCATCCCGCTGCATTCCACATACAGACTCATTGCTTTTGCTTCCATGGCCTGTCCCACAGAATCTGTTGTATCCTGATCCTTCATGCGGGATGCATAACCATATACATCGGAGAGATGACAGCCCAATTCTTCATCAAGCTCACAATATTTCAGCAGATTTTCAGCGCTGTCCTTCAGTTTTCCCGCAAGGGCAGCTGCATTCACAGCGATCTCTTTCGTCGCTTCCAGATCTTTTTCCCAATCAGCTTTTGTTGCATACATATCCTCAAGCGCCCAGGTATGCTCTGTGGGTACCTCGCTGCGTACCAGAATCTTATTCATTTCGCTCATAAATCTCCTCTTTCTGTCAGACATATGCTGACGCACTATAAGCAAAATAATACCACAATGTTATACTTGTTGCAACGAGCGCATAAAAATAGAATTTCGCAGAGAGAAACTTCTCCCGCGCAAGCGGCAGGCACCACGCAACAAAAGAACAGGGCCGCTTTTTTGCGGCCCTGTTCTTTTTATTATTAGAAAGGAAGAAAAATGAAAAAGTTTTGGTTTTTGCCTCTTGTCTTTTACAATTATTATCTTACACACAGAATGTGAGGATTTCATGATGAAAATATGGACTTTTTGTTAACAATTTATGTTAATCAATGAAACTGCTCTATTCCATAAGTTCAGACAATTCGCCGGGAAAGAAATGACATAATTCGATTTTCACAGCGTTGTTTGCGGCATCAAGTTATATTTTGCCCAATCAATCAGATTTTCTCAACGTTCCAAGCCTTTTTGCAATTTCATATAAATGCGCAATGTCGCTTTCCACCATTTTTCCTTCTGTATTTGGAGGCATGTTGATGACAGCGATATTGTTTTCTTCAAATGCCAGCTTACATTTTTCCACGGTTTCATCAATATCCATCTGCTGTTCTTCTTCATAGCAGTTAGAATAGAACCAGGAAAATCCTATTCTGGAACATATTGTCATTTCAAAAGGCAGATAGTATTTTTCCCCCTCAAAGGTATAAATCTTTGGATCGCCCTTTCTGCAGGGGTGAGGATCCCAGAGTCTGAAATCGGAAGGGAACATGCGCAGAGGATCATTTTCCCTGCATTTAAAAGGCATATAATAGTCATCCGGAAAATCTGCCTTATCTTCATCCACCCCCACCGTATGATTCACTCCAACGGCACAGTTTGGCTGCAGTCTTTTCACCAGATCATATACCTTATCCAACTGCCACTGTTTTCTGGTCTTATCCCACGCGCCATCCAGCCACAGTTCCACCACT
>JAFUMV010000138.1 GCA_017482485.1 Lachnospiraceae bacterium | reverse complement strand
TCTTTGACAATCTTTCCGTAATGAGGATCAATATGGTCATAATCCTGAATATCGTACTTGTGGTTGGAGGGCGAAACAAACAACGGATTAAAATAAATGACCTCCACGCCCAAATCTTCCAGGTAATCCAGCTTATCCAGAACGCCCTGCAGATCTCCGCCATAGAAATCCCGCACATCCATGGAAGACGGATATCTATACCAGTCCTCCACATGATGGCATTTGTCTCCGATGTACTGATACTCATTAGTCAGCACATCATTGGAAGAATCGCCATTGCGGAAACGATCCACATAAATCTGATACATCACCGCGCCCTTGGACCACTCCGGTGTTGAAAAGCCCGGAATTATTGAGAAATTATAATGCTCATCAGGGCGCTTTACCGCACCTCTGAAATCATAATAACAGATAATCTGGCCTGCATGCACTTCAAAATAATACGTGATTTTCTCATTATCCAGCTGCAGCTCTGCTTCGTAATAATCAAACTGGGCATCCGAAAATTCCTTGAACATCAGATGCTTCTGACCTTTGCATACTAAAAAAACCCGGTCCAGGTTGCTTCTTTTGGATCGGAAGCGAATCTTAACGCTGCTGTAGCAAGCAGGCTCGGCCGGTGTCACAAAATTTTCTGTTGTATCGCTATAAAGCGCCCTCTTGCAAAAAACAGGGCGCATTTCGCTTAGATATTGCTGATCCTTGAATAATTGTCCTAACTCCATGTCTTCCTCTCCTGTCAGAACTATTTTATACTAGAACAAAAATCCTGGCAAGTCTAAACGTGATAAGTTTTCCTGCAAAGTAAAAAAGACAGCTTTTAGGCTGTCCTTTTTAGAGAAGGTATTTCTTCTTATGGGGTATAGCAAAAAACTATAAAATGTATTGGGGGGGGGTTACGAGTATTATAATAGCAGACCCACCCCCATTTGTACATAACCGGATTTCACAAATATTACAAAAACAGTTATCCATTTTTGTTCAATTTTACTATACAAAAAGCTCTTCGAATTCGCTTCGGTTGATTTTTTCCTTTTCCAGAAGCAGCTGCGCACATCCATGGAGCACTTTTTCATTCTCCATGATCAGGCTCTTCGCTTTTGCATAGCAGTCATCAATAATCTTTTTGACCTCCTGATCGATCTGACCGCTCACCAGCTCGCTGTGTGCCTTGGCATGGGCCAGATCACGGCCGATGAATACCTCATCATCGTCATCATCATAACAGATCACACCGATGTTATCGGACATGCCGAAACGGGTCACCATTTTGCGGGCGATCTGTGTCGCTTTCTTAATATCGCTGGAAGCGCCTGTGGTAATGTCATCGAAAATAATCTGCTCTGCAATGCGGCCGCCCAGGGAAACCATGATCTCCTGCAGCATCCGTCCTTTTGTCATAAACATATCATCCCGCTCCGGCAGCGGCATCGTATAGCCGGCGGCACCTGCACCTGTGGGGATGATGGACACTGTATAAACGGGTCCCACATCCGGCAGCACATGGAACAGAATCGCATGGCCCGCTTCGTGATAGGCTGTAATCTTTCGTTCTTTTTCGGAAATGATTCGGCTCTTTTTCTCCGCGCCGATTCCCACCTTGACAAATGCCTTTTTGATGTCGTCCTGAGTCACAAAAGCTCTGTTTTCCTTTGCCGCTACTATGGCTGCTTCATTCATCAGATTCTCCAGATCCGCACCGGTAAAACCTGCGGTAGTCTGCGCAATCTGTTTCAGATCCACATCATCTGCCAGAGGCTTATTCTTTGCATGTACCCGCAGAATATCCTCTCTGCCGCCCACATCGGGAGTTCCCACACTGATCTTTCTGTCGAAACGTCCGGGACGTAAAATAGCGGGATCCAGAATATCCACACGGTTTGTCGCCGCCATCACAATGATGCCCTCATTGACGCCGAATCCGTCCATTTCCACCAGCATCTGGTTCAGGGTCTGTTCTCTTTCATCATGACCGCCGCCCATGCCGGTTCCTCTTCGTCTCGCCACCGCATCAATTTCATCAATAAATACGATACAGGGAGCGTTCTTCTTTGCCTCTTCAAACAGGTCTCTCACGCGGGAAGCGCCCACGCCGACAAACATCTCCACGAAGTCAGAACCCGATATGGAGAAAAAGGGCACATTTGCCTCTCCCGCAATCGCCTTTGCAAGCAGTGTCTTACCGGTTCCGGGAGGTCCCTCCAGAAGCACACCCTTGGGAATTCTTGCTCCAACCCTGGTGAACTTGCCGGGTTCTTTTAAGAAATCCACGATTTCCTGCAGATCCTCTTTTTCTTCTTTCAGACCGGCCACATCCTTAAGAGTGATTTTGGAATCACCGGCCATGCTCATGCGCGCACGGCTCTTGCCGAAATTCATCATCTTGCTGCCGCCGTTCATCTGGGCATTCTGCGCATTCATCATCATGAAAATCAGCGCAATGCCGCCCACCATGATCAGCGCGGGCAGAATCGATGTCATAAACACATTATCGCCCGGAACATCCTGAGGAACATACTCCACTCCATATTCCTCCAGCTGATCGATCAGCACATTCACATCGGTGACCACCAGATTTTTCTCTCCGCCGTCCTTTAAATTGATCTGAGCGGAACCTGTGGGAACCTCTTTATTCTGTACCACAATAACTCCGGAAACATCTCCGGATTCAAGCATCTGATTAAACTCTGCCTGCGTGCATGTATTCTCCATCTCCTTTAACGTACTGGAAAACCAGAATAACAGCATGGCAACAAGCAGCAGGGAAATAATCAGATTCATTCCTCTGCCGTTTCTGTTCACAGCATCCTCCTTCAGTTCTCACAAAACAGTCCTGCTCTGCAGACCGTTTCCGGGAACAATTAATCAAACTTAACAATACCGATATAGGGCAGATTACGGTATCTCTGATCATAATCCAGACCATAGCCCACCACAAATTCATCGGGAATCTGGAACCCTGTATAGTTCACTTCCACATCGATGACGCGGCGTTCCGGCTTATCAAGAAGCGTGCACAGCGCCAGACTCTTCGGTCCGCGGTCCTGCAGCATCTTAAGCAGATAGCTCAGAGTACGTCCGGAATCCACAATATCCTCCACAACAATAACGTCCTTATCCTTAATGGAATCATCGAGGTCCTTCACAATCTTTATCACGCCGCTGGACTTTGTGTCACTGCCGTAGCTGGATACAGACATAAAATCCAAAGATACAGGCACGGAAATTCTCTTTGCAAGTTCGCACAGGAAGAAACTTCCGCCCTTTAAAACGCATACAAGGTGCACCTGTTTGCCTGCGTAATCTTTGCTGATCTGCTCACCGATCGCCTGAATTCTTTCATCCACTTCCTTTTCAGATAATAACACTTCTACTCTCTCAGCCATTTTGCCTTCCTCCTCCTGAGTACAATTCCAAACGGTAACTGCCCTGTTGTGTTGCAGTTACTCTGCTTTACGGTTCAGTCATTATCCCGAATCGTAACTTCCAGTATTGCAGCCGTCTGTGCGGTCACTTTATACGCTGCACTGATTCTGTGACCGACAACCCAGAGAATATGGGCACCGTCAGCCAGCAGCACCAGACTGTTTCTTGACTCTGCCGGGATCTTTTCTTCGATCAGATAACGCTTAAGGCTCTTTTTCTCAAGCTTTTCACTGATTGTCAGATAATCTCCCGTTTTCCGCGTGCGAAATACAACGGATTCTATTATTTTATCATAATCAAACCATTTCGTATACTTCTTTTCCGGGATATTTTCGAAAAAAGACGCATTTTCAGCGGATTTTCCCGGCCCATCCAGGATTCTGACCTCTGCAGTGCCCAGCCCCGGCACGGCAAATATCCCTTCTTTCACCACAGTCTCTGCCGCCTGCTCCTGCCTGCAGACCTCTGCCGTTTCCATCTTCCTGCGCCCTGTACCGGCAAACTGCCCGTCAGCTACTCCGTTCCGAATCAGCACATTGTCAAACTGGCGGGTGGCCAAAATCTCACAGACAGGCAGGCAAACCCGCCTTCCGCTGCTGCACTCTTTTAAAAAAAGCTTCTTCACCTGCCCGACATGGGCTGCTGTCAGATCCTTCTGCTTTCCCACAAGCTTCATGGCCTTTCGAATCATGTGCTCCTGTAAAAAAGGATCTTCCTTGTGAAATTGTTCCAGCGAAAAAAGCACCCCCTCTTTTCGGGGCAGGATTTTTGCACATCTGTCCAGTGCCTCTGTCGTCTGTCTGTCCACAAAGTCCGCTGTCCTCGCCAGCAGCTCTGCTTCCTGTGCCAGATGGCCGGAAGCCCCCACGCAGACATTTTCTTCTGCATAAGGCAAAATCCGATTGCGAATCCGGTTTCTAGTATAAATATCCTCCTGATTGGTCCGGTCTATACACCATTTTACATTTTCTTTTTTTAAAAAAGCTTCTATCTCTTTTCTCGTACAATCCAAAAGCGGCCGGATTACCCTGCTGCCATCTTCATTTTCCCGCACCGGCCGGATGCTTCCCATACCGTCCAGACCGGTACCCCGAAGCAGATGAAACAAAAAGGTTTCCGCCCGATCCTCCCGGTTATGGGCAACGGCAATACATCCATGGCCTCCGCTTTTTTCATCCATCCCGCAAAGAGTATCTGCAAAAGCCCGATAGCGCACCTGCCTGCCCGCTTCCTCGCAGGAAAGATGCTGCCGCTCTGCCAGGCCTTCCACGTCTTCACTGATCAGAATGAAAGGCACCTGCCACCGGCGGCACAAAGACTCTACATAAGCCGCATCTTCCCCGGCTTCTTTTCTGATGTTATGATTCACATGCACTGCCGTAAGATTCAGCGAATATCTTTCCCGCAGCTTCACCAGAAGACAGAGCAGACTCACAGAATCCGCTCCCCCGGACACGCCCAGAACCACATTCCTGTTTTCCGGCAGCATCCCGTGTACTTCCATAAATTTACTTACTTTTTCAATCATTCTTTTTTACCTGAAAATCATATGTTCCTGACGCAAGATCAATGAGAAATCCCTCCTGCGTTCTTTCTATCAGATTTGTGCCCTCGCTTTCTCCGATCGCAGCAGTTCCTTCCAGACATTCACAGCCTGCACCGCCGGGCAGAAACAGCTCCGCTGTAGTATTTGCCGGAATCCGCACATGATACAGATAGCCATCCTGCGTATTTTCCCATCTGCTGTCGATTTTCCCATAGACACTCGTATAAGCGCCTTCGGCAAATTCCAGTTGGTCCGTGATCTGAGGCCGCAGTACGATCCGCTTAAACCCCGGATTCTTTTCATCTGTCCGAATGCCGAGAATCCCGCTGTAAAACCACTCTCCCACGGATCCCAGACTGTAATGATTCAAGGAACCATGCAGGCTGTAGGTTCCGTCTTCATGCGCCACATAACTGCTCCAGCTTTCCGCGATCGTTGTGGCGCCCAGCGCGATGTCATGACTCCAGGACGGCGCTGTTTTCTGCAGAAGAATCCGATACGCAGCCTCCGAATAGCCGTTGTTGGAAAGTGCCTGCAAGATCCGCGGCATCCCCACAAAACCGATGGTGGGATGATAGTCCGCCCATTCTACTGCTCCGAAAAGATACTCCGCAGCCTTTTTCCGTCCTTTTTCGGGAAGCAGCCCATACTCCAGTCCCAGCGCATAGGCCGTCTGCGTTCCTTCCGAAAGCCGGCCATCCTCCTGAAGCCATTTCTTCTGCCAGGCGGACCGATAGGACTGATAAATATGATCAAAACGGGATGCATCCTCCTCTTTTCCCAACGCTTTTGCCATTTTCCAAAGCAAAAGTGCAGAGTAGGCGCATTGGGCAGTGTCGGTAAATTCCTTCGATGTGGTATGATACTGCAGATGATCTCCATAGCCGCTTTCATTGAAACGAATATAATTGTCACTGGTCCGTACCAGGTAATCCATCCAGGCGCACATGGCATCATAGTTTTCCTCTACAATCGAGAGATCTCCATACTGCTGATACAGCTCCCAGGTAACCACCACACCCGCATCGCCCCAGCCGTTATTGCCGTAGGCCTGATTGACGTCTCTTGGCACCATATCCGGATAGGCTCCGCTGTCCAGCTGCTCCAGCCGCATCCCTTCCAGAAAATTTCTGTGGAAAGAACGGGTATTCATCTGATAGACCGCCGTTGAGGAAAAAACATTGGCATCTCCGGTCCACCCAAACCGCTCATCCCGCTGCGGACAGTCCGTTGCCGTAGCCAGAAAATTGCTGCGCTGTGTCCATAAAATATTATGATAAATCCGGTTCAGCCAGATATCGGAACTGTTGAATGCAGTTGTCTCTTCCATGTCCGACATCAATACAAGCCCTTCCACTTTTAAAAGCTGTGTTTCCTCATTGATTCCTGAAATCTGTACATAACGGAAACCGCGGCACACAAGGGACGGGGCATAACTTTCCGTCTCGTCGCTTTTTAAGATGTAATAATCCGTATTGGATGCCGTCAGGAGATTTCTTGTCCAGACAGTTCCCACTTTATCATCTTTATTAGCCAGATTTTCTGCATTCACAGCTTCTGCATACCGCATGGTGATGCACTGCCCCGGCTGCCCCTTCACCGTAATTTTGCATACACCGGTGAACTCCTGCCCGAAGTCATATACATAAGTCCCTTCTTCCGGGCTCGTTACGGATACAGGTTCCATCGTGAACACATTTCGGATCCCTTCCCGTTCCACAGGCTTAATTTCCATATTCAAAAACTTTTCATCCACCTGATTTACGGCGACATCCTCCCAGGCCTCATCCTCAAATCCGGGCTCACTCCATCCTTCCAGTTCATAACGGGCATCATAAAACTCGCCCTGATACATATCATCCCTGCGAATCGGACCATCCGTATACACCTTCCAGTTCTCATCCGATGCGATGATCTGCTCTGTACCGTCTTCATAGCGAAGCACAAGTTTTCCCTTAAACGCAGTTTTCGATTCTCCCCAGGGATTCCAGCTGTCCAATCCGCCCACGGCCCGGTCATACCAGCCATGTCCAAGAATGACGCCTATCGCATTTTCCCCTTTTTGTACCAAATCCGTCACATCATAAGTGCAATACTCCAGTTCCTTATCATAAACCGCCAGGCCGGGATCAAAGTAATTGTCACCAATCTCCGTTCCATTCAGAAAAATCCGATAAATTCCCAGTGCCGTAGCATAAAGCCTTGCCGATACAAGCTCATTCTTATCACTGGAAAATGTGCGTCTCAGCACAGGCGCAGGCCCGTCATTGCCGGGAGTCAGTGTCACGCCCGCTTTCGCGCATCCCATCCCGTTTTGTACTTTGATGTATTCCGGGGAAAAGATGGTTTCTGCCGGATTCTCAAAGTTTTCTTTCAAAACCACATTTTCTTCCGGATCTTTCACGATAACATTATCAAACCAGGAGCTGTTTTCCGTCCGCTCGTTATAAAAACCGACTCTTCCGATGGCCTTGGGTCTGCGCAGCTCAGTTTCACAGACTGTTTCACCGTCCATGAACGTAACTGCCCGATTTCGGTCCACCTGGATGCGCACATGAATCCGCCTGTTTTCCAGATCCTCTTTGCTGTAATATGCCTTCAAAGAAATGTCCTGCTGCTCATGAAAAACATTTTTTTCCACCCGGCAGGTCTTCAAAAATACTTCATCCTGTTTCTGGTGCACCAGCCATAGGTAATACTCCCCATAGCGATCCGTATCCGCGCCGAAAATAAAACCTGCGGCGGCCTGCCCGGCCTCAAAATCATACTCGATGCTGTAACGGCATTCCTCTTGTGTGCAGGCAGGCGCTTCTTTCTGCGCTGCGCCGATCCAGGACGCTTCCGAAAAATCAGCTCCCATCAGTCCGGTTTCAAACCAGGCTTCCTGCCCGGAATGCCAAACTTCCTGATTCTGATCCCATGCCGTCACCTGCCAGTAATAGCGCGTTTGCCCTTCCAGGCAATCTCCTGCATATGGAATTGCCACGGAATGTTCCGATTCCACCTTTCCGCTGTCCCAGCTGAACTTTCCATCCTCCAGTTTCTCTTTGGAATCTGCCACCTGTATCTGATAGGCCGTCTGTCTCTGCCCTCTCACGTCGCTTTCCATCTGCCAGGAAAACAGCGGTGCCTCTTCCTCAATTCCCAACGGATTCGTCCGATAGTCCACCTTCAGATTTTCCAGCCTCACCGTCGTTTCTGCTGCCGACTGACGCACATTTTCCACGGATATGGCCCCGCTGCAGCCCTGCAGAAACACTCCTGCCGCCAAAACAGCAGCCAGATATTTTCTTATGTACATTTTTCCCCCTCATTTGCAGCCGGCTTTGCTACACATTTTTCCAACCTTTGCCGGCCAGTTACACAAAACTCCTCTCAATAAGTATACAACGCTTCTTTTTTCAAGTAAAGAACCGTCAGTCGTTTTCATTCTCCCATATGCCCAACGCCAGAATTGTCATATCATCCCGAATTCTCCCCTGACACTGCCCGATCACATACTGCAAAAGCAGATTCGCCATATCCACAGGTGACGTCACCGGAAGCATCTCCATCTGCTGCACGAGAAAAAACTCACTGTCCCCGCAGGGCCAGTCCTGGAGAACACCGTCTGAGACCATGATTACCATGTCCCCATCCTTAAGCTGCTGCACGCTCCCTTTCTCCGTTCCCTGCTGCATCATGCCCAGAGGCAGCGCGTCAGACTCTACCTTTTCCACAAGAGGCCCTCTTTTGATAAAAGTACTCGCTGCGCCGGCCTTTGAAAAATGGCATTCTCCGTTCCTTAAATTGATTCGGCACATGTCGAGAGTCGCCATGTGATTTTCATCCCCCGAAGCCTCCACCATGGTATTTAACATCCTGACGGCGGATTTTCCATCCAGTCCGGCCTCCAGAATTCTTTCAGCAAGATCCACAATACGTCCGCTGTCCTGTGCCGCCTGCTCACCGGAACCCATTCCATCCGACAGGATCATCGTCACATTTCCGTCTTCCTCCAGAAATGAAAAGCTATCCCCCGAAACGACCTCATTTTCCTTAATCGCACTGGAAACGGCCGTCATGTAACAATAGGAAGGTTCCTCTTCAAAATACAGACTCACAGGCTCCTCCCCGATAAAGTAGGGATTGCGTTTCTGAGGCATAAGCCGAATATCCATCAACACAGAAAGATATCCGGCAATTTCCTCCACAGTCACACTGGTATCTTTTTTGGTACACAGAGAAACGGAAATTTCCAGCCTGTCCTCTTTTCCCCGCAAAAGAAAAATGTCCTGCACGAAAATTCCTTCTCCGGCCAGGGCTCTGACAATCTGCTTTTCCTGTCTCCCGCCCAGCCGAATCAGTTGCACATGTGTGGCCGCCACATCAGCCATCATTCCCGCCAGTTGTCTCATCTGATATGCATAGTTTTTTCTGCTCTCCTGCGCCATGCTCTGCTGCAGCCTGGTTTCCCTGTCGGCCAACTCAGCGCCGTCCTCTTCCCCATTGTTCATTTCCGAAAAAACTGCTGCCAGATTTTCAAATGTATCCGCGCAGTTTAAAATACGCCTTCTGTCATATTCCAGCAAATATGCCGACTGCTGCATATCACAGCCCTCTGCTCTGCTTTTCATTTTGCAGTCCTCCTTCTCGGTCATTTTCTCCCAGTATATTCCGTTCATTCCGCAGGTTTTGTCAAAGCAGAGCACCGATTCTGATTTTTTTACAGACAAAAAATGCAGTGCCTCTCATGGCACTGCATCCCGTCAGTCTTCTGATTTAAAAATAATCTCATCTTCATATACCAGGCCCAGCTTATCCTTGGCAACTTCCTCCACATACTTCTTGGTCTTGGTATATTTCCCATATTCTTCTATTTCGATGGCCCGCTGGTTCTCCTCATCAACCTGCTGCTGCAGCTGTTCAATCCGGGCCGCATATGTCTCCTGTTTCTTTTGAAGCTCCACACTCTTTACAGAAACGACGATCAAAACCATTAAAACTACCATCGTCACCATAATCATGCTCAGACGATTCTCTTTCTTCTTACGTCTGAAAACGATTTTTCTCTTTACCATCTTTCTTTCCCCGCCGTTTCTTCTTCCAATGTCCAGCTAATATTATTCTAGCCACTCTTGCTCTCACCGTCAACCGCTTTTTCAAAATCCGCAGAATCTGCGTCAATTTTCGTTTTCCGCGAATCATCTGTAAGCTCGCTTTCTCTCTTACCCATACCAAAGGCCTCAGAAACCACCTTATCAATGCCTCCGTTTTTTTACGAATCCATAAAAGCATTGCAGAGCAATAGCGAACAAAAATCCGACCCACCGTTTTCTGGAACAATATCATGCCAATCCCTGCACCAAGAATGGAAAACCAGCGAAAAGCACCATTGTTTTCACGATACAGCAGATAAAAGATACTGATGGATACAAAAATCCAATAAAACAAATCTTCCAGCGAAATCCAGAATGTATGATGCGGAATCACCCTCCTGCATATCCGCAGACAGTCATAAACAAAAGTGACCCCGAATCCAAGCAGCACAGAATGCAGAAGGAACCAGCCTTCTTCATAAATAAGCGGACTCATATACTATCGAAACAGTCTGGAAAACAGAGATTCTGCCTTGCCCGCCGTGCTGAGATTCTCTGAATATGTCAGGCTGTCAATCCTGCCGTCAATATCCACTTCTCCCTTTTCCAGCGTCAGACGGCTCACATGAAGATCATTTCCTTTGATCATCAGCATTCCCTGCTCGGTCTCCAGGAGCACCTCTCCTACGTCAAAAGAAAGGACGTCCGAAACACCGCTTACCGTACAGGTCTGTCGATTCATAAGATTTATTCTATGCTGTCTGCTTCTGCTGCTGTTTAATTCTTCCATAATAGCCCTCCCGGTGCAAATTTTCGTCGGTATGACCTGCAATGTTATGATCTGCCTTTTTCCAAAACAAAGCAGCCCACAAAACCAACACAGCACCGCACCTGATTGATTATATGCACGCAGGGGGCTTAAATATCACCAGTAAACACAATTTCAGCATTTCTTAAAGGTACTTGAACATTTCCTTCGCTTCTTCCTTGCGAACCGTTTCCTGCACGGAGATCACCTCAACAGAAACGTCCTTGTTGCCAAACTGAATTGTGATTCTGTCTCCGGCCTTCACCTCGGCAGAAGCCTTGGCCGGTCTGTCATTGATCATGACACGTCCTGCATCGCAGGCCTCATTTGCCACGGTTCTGCGCTTAATCAGGCGGGATACCTTTAAATATTTATCTAGTCTCATACTTCCTCCTTACGGGTAAAAAATAGAATTTCGCAGCATGAAATTCTCGCGCGCAAGCGGGTTGAGAAGCAACAACTCCCACGCTACGAGCTGCGCATCCTCCGCGGAACGGCTTTTCTATACTATGGGAAGGGACTTTCACCCTTGAGAAACGTGTGCCGCCGGGCGCACGGATAAAAGAAAACAGCCGCCTTCCGGCAGCTGCTCTTTCACATGCTTATTAGTTAAGGGAATCCTTTAATGCCTTACCAGCTTTGAACTTGGGTGTCTTGGAAGCAGCAATTGCCATTGCTTCGCCAGTCTGAGGATTTCTGCCTTCTCTGGCAGCTCTTTCGGATACTTCGAAAGTACCGAAACCAACCAGCTGGATCTTCTCACCCTTCTTTAATTCTTCAGCAACAACATCTGTGAAAGCTTTCAGTGCCTTTTCAGCATCCTTTTTAGATAAGCCTGCCTGTTCAGCAATAGCAGCAACTAATTCTGTTTTGTTCATTATGAACTCCTCCTATGATTCGTGGTCATTAGAAATTAAAATGTCCGGCGACTTCTCTCGCAGACATTACATTACTATTTATACCCGTACTTATCAGGTTTGTCAATAGTTACAAGGAAAATGTCTGCTCCAAAAAGGCTTTTTTAGCGCTTCTCTGCCCCAGCAGCTTTTCCAGTTTCTCCATATTCCGTCCGGGAATCCACGCTTTTCCGCTGTTATAATAAAAATTGACAATTTTCCAGAATTTTTCAGGATATGCAAATCGATAATACAGCTGCAGGGTATCCTCTGCGGTCAGTTTCTTTTCCTTCCCATAAACATCTAAAAGCCCTCTTGCCTGGGGCACTGACCAGTTCGCCTTTTCCAGAAGTTTGCGCAAAAACAGATACAAATCTCGCATCTGGCTCTCCAGCGAAAATTTTTCAAAATTGATGACGCTCATGCTACCCGTCCAGAGAAGATTGTGATGCTGGAAATCACCGTGACAAAAAGTCCCTTCTGTTTCACAGCTATTGGCACCAAGCACACTGCCATATGCATTCACCTCTTCCGTTACACGCATTGCTTCCTCGAAAAAGACATCATAATTCTGCTGCAGATAAATCTCAAAAGCCGTTTTCTGCCCTTTGTCGCGCAAGAACTTCCTGACTCTTTTCAGCTCTCTGTTTCGTTTTTCATATTCCTCAAGAAGAGAGACCGCATGTACTCCGCTTTCTGTCACCAGTTCCGGCACGCACATGGCATGATGCAGCCTGGCAAGCATCGTCATTGCCATTCTGCACTCCTGCCCGTCTTTCAAACTGCATTCCCGACCGCCCGGCCAGGTTTTTATGATACAACTGCTCTGATCCTGATCTTTACAAAAAAGCGCTCCATCTTTCGTTCTGATCAGCTGCTCCGTTTTTCCAAAGCCGTTTTCAGCGGTGGCTGTAAGCAGCCGATCCAGCTGCTCTAAGCGAAACATCGGCCCTCTATATTCTTTCAGGATAAACCATCCTTTATTCGTCTCACAAAGAATGGCATTCCGGCTCTTCTGTGTCCGAATCACCTCAAAATCATAATTTTCCAGTACGCTCACCGATCTGTCATTCACCTTACGTTCCCTCCCATGTCTTAGGTATTACCTATCTTATGAAAGAGAATGTCCGGTTATGTTACATGACTTTCGAATTATTTTCGCGCCGGAAGTTCCTCAGTGCATGCATCGGCTCCCAAATGGCATGCCGGAAGGTTACTTCTTCTGAATCAGCTTAAAAGCCGCATTTAACAAATATTCCTTATTGTTGCGTGCCGGCTCTTCCAGCACCAGTTCCAAAAGTGCCTTGAGAATATCTCCCATTTCTTTGCCAGGTGCCATTCCCGCCTGGAGCAGATCTCTGCCATTGACCGCCAGCGATTTTAAAGAAATGCAGTCCCCCGCAGCAATAATCGCCTCATAGCTCTTTCTCATAGCTGCAAGCTGTGTTTTCTTCTCCTCCAGCAAATAATCACTTTGCGCTCTCATATCCGCCTCTTTTACCGCAAAAAGATCCGGAAAGATATCTTCTCCCAACCGGTTGACAGCCCGCCGCATATATTTCTCCCCAGGCAGAATTTCCATATCATGCGCTTTCACCAGACGGACTACCCGGTCAGTCGTATCATTGTCAAATTTCAGTCTCCGAAGCAGCGATTTTGCAATCTTCGCACTTTCGTCCTCATGCCCATAAAAATGATCCACGCCCTCTTGGTCAGTGACCTTCACCACAGGCTTTCCCGAATCATGCAAAAGCATGGCAAGGCGCAGTACCCTGTCCGCTTTCACGTGCTGCATCGCCTTTATTGTGTGCTCTCCCACTGTATATATATGATGCGGATTATTCTGCACGGTTTCCATCATCCGATCGAATTCCGGAAAGAAAACCGCAGTCAGCCCCGTTTCATAGCATGTTCTGATTCCCTCCGGATGCGCACTGGTCACCAGCTTAACAAGCTCCACCTGAATCCGCTCAGCACTGATTTTTTCCAGGTTATGTGCCAGCTTCTTCATCGCATCCTTGGTGTTTTCTTCTATTTCATAATCCAGCTGCGCCGCAAAACGAACTGCCCGCATAATGCGCAGCGCATCCTCCGAAAATCGTGCGATGGGATCTCCCACACAGCGCAGTACCCCATGCCGCATATCCCCTATTCCGTCAAAAAGGTCCACCAGCCCCTCTTTTTCATTATAGGCCATGGCATTGACCGTAAAGTCCCTGCGCTTTAAATCCTCTTCCAAAGAAGCCGTAAACACCACATCCTTTGGATGTCTTCCGTCTTCATACTTTCCATCAATCCGATATGTGGTCACTTCATAGCCTACCCGATCCAGCATGACCGTCACCGTTCCATGCTGAATTCCCGTATCGATCGTTCTGGAAAACAGTTCCTTCACCTGCTCCGGCTTCGCCGAAGTCGTAATGTCCCAGTCATTTGGCGCTCTTCCAAGCAAACTGTCGCGCACACATCCGCCTACCGCATAGGCTTCAAAACCAGCCTGCTGTAATGTATTAATAATGTCACACACCTTTTGAGGCATCTGTATTTTAACTTTATCTGTCATCCTTCTCTCACTCTCTGCCTTCTGCCGAAACAGCCCAAATTCTATTACGCCGTCTTAAAAACATCTTCCTAGAGTTTATCATGCCCCTTTCCGGAAAGCAAGAATCTCATCCTCACACATTTTTCTTTTTCTCTCTACCCAAATCTGGTATACTTCAAATATACTTCCCCAGTGCAGGAGGGCATGTATCTCCCTGTACATGGACGACAGACAATTCCGGCATAATTACTGCGCCGGAAACTCTAACGAAAACGGAATTTAATCATGAAAAATCTTATTATTGTACGCGGTAGCGGCGAAATCGCTACCGGAACGATTCATAAACTTGTATCCAGCGGTTTTCCCGTCCTTGTACTGGAATCCGCCCATCCTTCCGTACCGGATCGCATTGCGGCATTTTCTGAGGCCGTATATAAGGGAAAAGTAATAATAGAAGGCATTCCCTGTCAACTGGCAGAAAACCCGGATCAGGCAAAAATTATCATGTCCCGCGGCGAAGCAGCAATGCTCATCGATGAAAAAGCATCCTGTCTCGCTCAATTTACTCCGCTGGCACTCGTTGATGCTACTTTGACCCCTCAAACCTCAACCACTAACATGGATATGGCACCTGTCACTATTGCTCTCGGTCCCGGATTTACTGCCTGCCGGGATGTGGACGTAGTAATTGAGACGCAATGTGGAAACAATCTTGGACGTCTTATCTACTCAGGTCATGCAGCGGCTGACTTAAACGATTCTGCTGCCATTACGGACAATGCTTCACACGCGGAAGAATGCGAAAAAAACTTTACTATTTCCGTTCGGGCACGCTGCATAGCAGGCGGTGTTCTGGAAGCAATTTTACAAAATCTTTATCTGGAAAAAGTTTCTCTCAAATAGCTGCTTTCCTGCTACTTTTTATATTTTTGCTACCAGAAAGCTACTCCCAAAACACTTCTTTTTGCCCCATTTTAACGTATAAGAAAAAGCCCGAAATTGCTTGAATTTACAAGGAATTTCGGGCTTTCATCAGTACTGAAGCACGGGGGATTCGAACCCCCGACAACCTGATTAAAAGTCAGGTGCTCTACCGACTGAGCTAGTGCTCCATATTCTTTATTATCTATGTAAACGACTGAGAATATTCCTCAGTCATGGATTTTCGCAAAAAGAAAATGCCCAGAACCGGAATCGAACCAGTGACACGAGGATTTTCAGT
>JAFUMV010000137.1 GCA_017482485.1 Lachnospiraceae bacterium | reverse complement strand
GTCCGCATAAAAACAGTATTTACAGCGCAGATTGCACAGGCCGGAGGCCGGTTTTATCATCACATGAATGGGAGGCATTTTTCTTCCTCTGCTTTCGTCTTATATTAAACTTCGCCGTACTTTTCTTTTAACAGCGCAATTTCCTATTCTCTGGGCGTTCCGGTCCGGAATCATCTTTGCCTCTTCGCGCACATGTCCTTTTAGCATGCCGGGCCATTTTACGATCCGCCCTAATTCTGTGAGATGAAAATCACCGCACCACCGTAATCAGCGTCATTCCGCCGTGGCTGGCGGGCATTTTGAACAACTCTAAGCTTCCAGCGCCCACGAAAGAGGACGGCGCAACTGCATTTGGACATCAGGTCAGAAAATCCCGGTTCTTCTGCATTTATGATCAGATATTCCATCACAAGTTGCCTCCCTGTTTTTTGCACACCGCAGCAATTTCCTTCAGCTGCAAAAGCCGCCCCTGTAACCGAAAAACAGGGCTGCCACAGCAGCCCTGTTCGTTCAAATCAATGTAAACACACCTTCATTTTCCGTTTCACTGCTGTTTCCGACATAGACACTGTAAGCTCCGACTTCACTCGTAAACTCCATATCGATGTTGGTAAACGACAACATATCTTCCGTAATTGTGAAAATGACTTCCTTCTCTTCTCCGGGAGCCAGCGCAATTTTTTCGAAGCCCTTCAGCTCGCGCACCGGTCTTGCCACGGATGCCGCATGATCTCTGATATAAAGCTGCACCACTTCTTTTCCTGCAGCTGTGCCGGTATTTTTCACGGTCACGCCGGCTGAAACGGACTCGCCCTGTCCGCGTACTATCGTGTTACAGCTTAACCTCACCGGCGAAATCTCAAAAGTGGTATAGGACAGGCCGTATCCGAAAGGATAGAGAGGCCTGTTGGGGATGTCCAGATATTTTGACAGATATTTGTCTTTCATCCCTTCTTTATACGGTCTTCCCGTGTGCATCTCGTTGTAATAAACGGGCACCTGTCCGACACTCCAGGGAAAGCTCATTGCCAGCTTTGCAGAAGGATTCACATCGCCGTAAAGCACATCCGCAATCGCATTTCCTCCTTCTGTTCCGGGCTGCCACACCGCCAGAACCGCCCTGGCCTTCGCAGAAATTTTGCGAATATCCAGCGGTCTTCCGCTAAACAGCGCAACAATCACATTCGGATTGACAGCCAGCACCGCATCAAACAGCTCCATCTGGCATTCCGGGATGCCGATGTCTGCGCGGCTCGCCGCTTCTCCGGACTGCACCCGGTGTTCACCGAGTGCGAGCACCACCGCATCCGCCTCTTTCGCTGCAGTCACCGCCTCCTCCAACAGCTCAGCAGCTGCAGCCGCATCCTTCTGATAATCCACATAATCGCCGAACATTTCCAGCCCGCGATTGTCATCCAAAACTGCACTTCCCTTCGCGACAGCAGCTGCTATGCCCCTGGCCTTCAGAGCATCTGCAATGGACACAGTCTCCTCCTCTTTTCCGAACAGGCTCCATGCGCCGATGATCTTTCGGCTTTCCACATGAGGGCCGATAAAGGCGACCTTCTGCCCATCCTTTTTCAGCGGAAGAATATTCTCATTTTTCAGAAGAACAAAGGTGTCCGCCGCCGCTTTGCGCGCTTCCAGGCGATGCTCTTTGCAGAGAATCAGCTCTTTTTCTTCCTGCTCATCCGCATCCTTATAGGGATTTTCAAAAAGGCCCAGCTGATTTTTCAGTTCCAGAATGCGCATCACCGCCTCATCGATCAGCGCCTCACTGACAATACCTTCTTTCACCAGGCTCTCCAGATTTCTGCAATAGCAGGTGGTCACCAGATCAATATCCACGCACGCTTCAATGGCCAGCTTTGCTGCTTCTTTTCTATCCTCTGCGATTCCGTGATTGAGCATTTCCTCAATGGCTGCCCAGTCGGAAATCACTACGCCTTTAAACCGCATTTCATCGCGCAGAATATCGCGCATCAGACGCCTGTTGCCGGAGGAAGGAATTCGATCCAGCGTATTAAAGGACGTCATCAGCATGGCTGCTCCGGCATCTATTGCAGCCTGATAGGACGGCAGATAATCATCCCGCAGCGTGCGCTCTGACAATTCCACCGTATTGTAGTCACGGCCGGCAGCCGGTGCGCCATAGGCAGCAAAATGCTTCACGCAGGCTGCAATTTTTCCCCTTTTCTTTAAATCCACCGAGCCGTCATCACACTTTTTTCCTTGATAACCCTCGACGATGGCTTCAGCAAATCTGCTGTTTAAATAAGGATCTTCTCCGGTGGACTCCATCACACGTCCCCAGCGGGCATCACGGACCAGATCCACCATGGGAGAAAATGTCAGATGCAGCCCCGCTGCCGCAGATTCTCTGGCCGCGATTTCCGCCCCCCTGCAGGCCAACTGCGGATCAAAGCTGCAGCCCTGGGCCAGCGGAATGGGGAAAATGGTACGGTAACCGTTTATGATATCCGCCATAAAAATGAGAGGAATCCGATGCGGCTGCTTTTCCAGATATTTTTTTTGAATGCCGCGCAGCTTTGCCGCTCCCACAGAGCCGAGCACGGTTCCCGCAAGCTCAACTTCTTCCTGTGTAAAACCGACCGTGTTCTCAGGTCCTGTCACCATACCCTCATTTTCCAGGTACGCTCCGCTGATCTGCAGTAACTGCTCTATTTTTTCCGTTAAAGACATGTCCAGCAATAATTCCTGCAATTTCTGCTTTTCCATGTTTTTCAAACTCCTTTTCTTTGCTTTCCCGCTGCCGTCATACCTCCGGTGCGGACAGCACATGCTCATACTTTCATGCTGGATCCTCTTCTGACCAGACTGGATTCCAGCACGATATGACTCGTTTTTCTGTTCTGCAGCATTTGTATCATCGCATCAATCGCATACTGTGCCATCTGCTGCGCCGGCTGGGCAATCGTGTCCAGCGCGGGACTGTAATATTCCGCGACTTCAATTCCGTCAAATCCGATGACAGAAATATCCTCAGGAATCCTGCGGCCGCTTGTTAGTATGGCTTTTGCCGCGCCGATTGCCATGACATCCGCAATCGTAACCACCGCTGTCATATCAGGATTATTTGCCATCAGTATTTTCATCATGTTAAAACCGAAAACATAACCGGAACCCCACATGTCTGTACGCTGTGAAACCAGTCCCGGATCATAGGCGATTCCATGCTCTTCAAGTGCCTGCTTATATCCCTGCAGCCGCAGCGTATTGGGCGTTTCGCCGTCGCTGTTGTTGCTGTAGATACAGCCGATCCGCCTGTGTCCCAGCGCTATCATATATTCCGTCGCCCGCTTCATCTCCGCCACATCGTCAATCGTAACGCTGGAATAGAGCCCTCTGTCTACAGCGCTGCAGGCTTCAAACGTCACAAGCACGCAGGGCACTCCCAAGCTTCCGAAGTCCTCATTGGTATAGCCATAGGTGCCGCCGATCATGATGATGCCGCAGGGATTTCCGGCCCTGACCTCTTCCTTTGCGATTTTCATTTCATCTTCAAAATTGCTCACATTGCGAATATCCATGGTATAGCCCCGAAGAAAAATCAGGCTTTGCATTTCATGCACTATTTTCTGAAGAAACGGATTATCAATAGATTTAACCAGCACCATAATCTTGCTGGTCTGACGCATTTTTAAATTTCTCGCATTTCCGTTGGGCACATAATTCAGTTCGCGAACAGCCTCCATGACTCGTTCCTTTGTTTCCTTACTGGCGGAACCACTGCCGTTTAACACTCTGGAAACCGTTGAAATTCCAACTCCGGACAGCCGGGCAATATCTTTAATCGTCGCGTTCATCATATATACCTTCCTGTTTTGTTAAATTATCTACATTTTAACATGATTCCAGACAGCGCTCAAGCCGTCTTACAGCCATTCATACGCCAAAAATATCAAGTTATTTCAAAAAGGCAGAGAACGAAACTGGAATACACAATATCCGTTCTCTGCCTTTCTTACTTTCTATTCTGCCGGTTCAGCAGATTTTTCCATTATTCAGCCGTAATTACTGACCGATGTGTGCGCTGTACTGAGTCTTAACCGCTTCAATTACAGTGTTAACGCCTGCAGCTTCCAGCTGCTTTCTGTATTCAGCAACCGCTTCCACAGGATCCTGAGTGGTCTTGCCAAGCAGAATCTGAAGGCCGAGCTGTGCATCCACATTGGAGATAGCGGACAGTTCTGCGGAAACATCAGTGCTGTCAAATGCAAAGCCAACATAAGGGTTGTCGATTGCAACCTGTTTCCACTCCTCATTCAGAGTGTAACGGCGTTCATCTTCGCTCTCATAAGGGATGTTCAGAGCGTCTGTACGAAGTGCCCAGCCAGAGAATCCGCCGCCGTCAACTTCTGCATCATAGCCTTCGGGTTTTACGGATTTTCCGTCTTTGATTTCATACTGTCTGCCTTCGATACCGTACTGGAACAGTCTGTAGCATCTTTCATCTGTCATCAGCTTCTCGATGCACATCAGAGCTCTTTCAGGGTTCTTGGAGTTTGCGCTGATTACAGTTGCGTTTTCAACGCCCATCTTACGAACGATCTTGCCGCTTGCTTCAGGGAAGCAGTAATATTCTGTGCCAACGCCCGGCAGCTTTTCAACCATTGTGCCGTAAGAACCGGTCCAGTCAGGCTGATGTGTGATGTAAGCTGCGGATAAACCGTTGTGGAAGTTATCCTTGTCATCCTGTGCGGAAGAGAGGATATCTCTGGACCAGTAGCCTTTTTCAGCCCACTCATGCATCTTCACTGCGAACGCTTCGAATTCCTCTGTGAATGCGGGGTGGAAAATGTTTGTAGGGTCAGCTGCGGAACCGGCCAGCCAGAGACCTGTTGTGGGAAGTCCGGGCGCATCCAGCCAGTCTTCTGTTGTAGCCAGAAGCATACGATACAGATCGCTGCCCAGATTGGAACTGCCGTTTAAGGGAGTCCATCCATCAGCCAGAGCAGCATCCATGTAAGCTTCCATATCTTCAATAGAATTGATGGATTCGATGCCGTATTTTTCCATGAGGTCTGTTCTGGTGATGAATCCATAAGCGGTGAATTCACTGTATGTGGAAGGCACACCGTAGATTCTGCCGTCAACGTTCATGCTGTCCCATGCAACCTGATCCAGTTCAGCCTTCAGCGTGGGAGCATAGGTATCCAGCATATCTGTGATATCAACGATCGCATCCTGCTTAGCCAGTGTTGCATAAGGAACGGATGCGCCTGAAGAGTTATAAGCCATGTCAAACTCTTCACCTGAAGCCCACAGCAGAGGATACTTTGTAGCAACGTCGCCCCAGTCAATGTACTTGATTTCCAGAGTAGCGTTGATGTCTTCCAGCAGAATCTTGTTCAGTTCAGCCAGAATATCCTGGTTTGCAACGCCTTCGCTGCCGTACAGATACATGCTTAAATTAACGGTT
>JAFUMV010000136.1 GCA_017482485.1 Lachnospiraceae bacterium | reverse complement strand
TTACTACAAGTTTCATACTCTGTTTCCACTTGCTGTCGAGACCTCCCTAGGTACCACACGTTTCTTTCCCTCCATATATCTGCCACATTTACTATAGTTAATTCCGAGTAGTTATTGGACTTCAACTTGTAAAGCAGTCTTATCCTTAACTGTAGCCTGATGTGATTTCTGTTCGTCAGACCAGAGATTTGCCTCCACCTTCCTTCAGATTCGCAGTCGCCCACGACACCCTTGGTCTTGGCTCTACCCTTCCCACTACTAGGGCGGATTCGGGACTTGCACCCGTTAGAAACGTGCGCCGCTAGGCGCACGAGTAAAAAACCTCCGTATGGCCATAACCATACGGAGGTCTTTTTGTTTTATAACCACCTGACGATCAACATGACGAATCTTCTGCGGATGCAGCTTCACAGCCGCAATCTTCTGCAGGCGCTTCCCCGCAGCAGCAATCTTCTGTGCAGCCGCAATCCTCAGCAGGAGCTTCTTCGCAGCAGCAATCTTCTGCACAGCTGCACTCCTCTGCCGCTTCTGCTTCTGCCTCTTTTACAAGGGCTTCCTTTTCCTGCTTTGCGCCGCATTTCGGGCAGAACAGCGCATCAGCCGGAACTTCCGCCTTACAGCCGGGACAGACCTGTACGCCCTTTAATTCAGCAATCTGCTTTTTAATTCGGCCAATCTCAGCAAAAGCATCCGTGATCATGTTGAACTCCACTTCCAGTCCGGCATGTTCCTGATCCTTTTCGCTCTGGTAAACCTTCTCACCGATCACCTGATACCAGCTCTTAATCTTGCCTTCCAGCTGGCCCACCTGGGTGCTGAGCTTTGTCAGCTCAGCGATATCCTTTGCCTTCTGTGTTGCCGCCTTTCCTTTCGTGGAAAGGGTTTCTCCCATTTTACTGAAAAAATCCATTTTCCATTCCTCTCTTTCTTTTATCGCAGTCCGGTATCCAGACCCCTTTCCCCCCTCAAAACTGCCGCAGAGCCGTCTATTTTCTGCTCATTTCCATCAGCTTACTGCGCATTGCATCTTCGATCTGTACAAGCTCCGCTTCCGCTTCTTTGCGCTTGGTTCTGCCTTCTTCCTGAATGCGCATCACTTCGTCCAGTGTGGAAATAAGAGTCTCGTTGGTCTGCTTGAGGGTCTCGATATCCACGATGCCACGCTCGGACTCCCTGGCGGTCTCAATGGTTGCAAGCTTTAAGGTCTCCGCATTTTTCTTTAACAGTTCATTGGTCATGTCTGTCACTTCGCGCTGGGCTTTTGCAGCCTGTGCAGAATGTTCCACGCCGATTGCCAGCACCATCTGGCTCTTCCACAGCGGAATGGTGTTCACCAAAGTGGACTGAATCTTTTCGGACATTACAGTATCATTATTCTGAATCAGACGAATCTGAGGCGCCATCTGCATGGCAACGGCGCGGGTAAGCTCCAGATCGTGCACTTTTTTCTCAAAACGATTGCAAAGTTCGGCCAAGTCTCTTGCAGCCTGGGTGTCCTCCGGCAGACCGGAAAGCTCCGCTTTCTGCAAAAGTGCAGGCAGCTCCTTTGTCTGCACTTCTTCCAGTTTCTGCTTGCCGGCAAGAATGTACATGGACAGTTCCTTATAATAATTCAGGTTCAGCCCATACATCTGATCCAGCATTGCCGCGTCCTTGAGCAGCTGAATCTGATGTCCTTCCAGAACCTTGCAGATATTGTTCACATTCACTTCCGCTTTGGCATACTTCGCCTTCATATTGGAGAGGTTGTTCGCACTCCTTTTGAAAAATCCCAGAAAGCCCTTTTCCTCTTCCGCTTCATCAATGCTCTTTAATTCCTGCACCACCTTCGCCAGATCATCGCCGATCTCACCCAGGTCTTTGGTGCGCACATTACCGAGTGCGGTCTCGGAAAAGTCTGCGATTTTCTTCTGGGAGCTTGCTCCATACTGCAGCACCAGCTGGGAATTGGTGATATCGATCTGCTTCACAAAAGCGTCCACCTGCTTCTGTTCGGCCGGAGATAAAATCGCTTTTAACTTTTCTATTTCACTCACCTGTGCGGGCGCTTTGGCTTCTTCTGCCACGCTAACTTCCTGCGGCTCATTTGCAAAAGGCTCCAGCGTCAGTGTAGGTGTGGGTGTTTCTTTTAACAGTGTTTCCAGATCCTGGCTCATTTAGTCGTCCCCCTTTGTCTCTTCCTTTACTGTGAATTCACTTTTTGTATAGCCATCCTGTGCCAGGATGGTTTTTAAAACTCTGGCATCTGCGGCTGCCTCAAAGGCTGCATCCTGATACATGTCTCCCAGCAGCTTTTCAAATGCCTGATTAATGGTGTCCATGGTTTTTTCAATTTCTGTTTTGGCCGTCAGAATATTGTCGCTCTGTACACCGGCCCGGTCAAAATCCGCATAAGCTTCCACCAGTTTCACTGTGGTGGGCAGATAATAGTCCATAAACTTACGCATCTGCTGGCTCTTCTCCGGATGCTCCCGCAATACGGAAAAAATGCGAAGCAGCAAATCATCCAGCTTATAGAGCTTATTGGAAATCACCTCACCGGGAATCTCATCGTTGAGCTTCCTGAGCTTTTCCATATATGACCGGCCTTCTTTTTCGATTTGCTGTTCTGCCGTACTATCTGCTCTGACAGCTTCCGCGCCGGTCTCAGCTGCCACCTTCTCCTGCTCCTGCCGCTTTTTCTCTTCCCAGCCCTTTTGGGCGGTCAGATACTGATCCCAGAGTTCATCCTTTAATACCAGTACCGTTTCCTGATTGTCCATATGACCTTCCGGGAAAGTGCCGTTCTGCAGCATGATACGCAGATCTTTTTTTACCTTTTTGATGCTCAGTCCGGCTCTTGCGGCCAGATCATCAATCTCCATAAACATCTTGTCCCGCAGCAGCTGCATATAACGTTCGGCTCGTCTAAGCCTTGCACGTATGCCGCAGCCTTTTCCAAGCACTGCAGCGCAGGAAGCTGTCAATACGCCCAATACCAGGCCGGAAGTCACGTCCGTTACGCCAAAGCTGTCTGTAAGTACCATAAAAAGCAGGACGACCAGAGTCCAAAAGCCGAAAATTCCGGTTCCGAGCGCACCGAATACGGTATACAAAATGCCCGCCACATTACCGTTTTTCCGGAAATATCTGGAAGGCAGATTCTGCTTTGCCGCCGTTTTGGGTACGCTGTAACCGGTTCCCGAGACTGTGCTGCTGCGGTTTTGTGTTCTGTACTGTCCGTTCTTCTGGCTGGAATATGTGGTATTTGTCCGATAATGTACTTTCTGATACGACTTTTGGTAACCTGTTTTCTGACTGCGGTATCGATGGTTATAATCTGTATCATTCCTATTGTAACTGCCTGCTGCATCACAGGTTTCATTTTCCTGTGCCGCATTTGCACTTTTTACAGCATCCATGCCGCTGCCGTTTTCTCTTTCCCATTGTGGATTCTGCGCTTTTCTCCAGTTGCCTTCCTGATCCACCTCCGACTCATCCCAGCCGGTCCGATAAAGCCTGTCATGCACCTGATTGACCTGTCGGCGCACCTCTTCCATGGCGCTGCCCACCGTATCATTTACGATATGATTCAGCTGCCCGTAATCTCCTGTCTCCACGGCATCCTGAATCGCGCCCCGTATTTTTTCTCCAATATCGGAAAAATCCTTTTTCTCGTTCATATTATAATTCCCTTTTAAATGAGTTCAAAGGGTTCTTTGCCCTTCTCCCGCGCTTCGATCTGAATATGGCAGTCTGCCACATACTGATAATTGGCTTCCAGCGTATAATCCACTTCCAGATGAAGGGCATGCTCTTCTTCCCGGCATTCCACCCTGCGGGTGTCCAGTCCGATCATAATTGCTCCGTAAGGTGTCTTATAGCTGGTCAGATTCTTTTTCCCTTCCGAAAAAAGCATCTGCACATTCACAAGTCCTTTCTTGGTCAGCGACAGTTCCCCGTTTTTAAAACGGAGAAGGTTTTTCACAGGCTCCCGAAATCCTTCCATGTATTCGTCATAAAGCAGGAAATGGCTGCCGTTTCGCTGATAATATTCTCCCTGCTGCACCGTTTCGATGTTATCCTCCGAATCATCTTCCATAAACTGCAGACCGCGGACGGCAATCATCACATCTTTTGTCATCTTCAATATTCCTCTATGTTAATTACTTTCGCACTCAGAATTCCGTATTTGATGATGGAATTTGCAAACTGCATAAAACGCTGCGCGCCGTCACTGACAAAGAAACGATATTTGTTCGTGCCAAGACTGGGCGGCATGGGATTGAACAGCTCCTGTTCCATCAAAAGCTCCTTTAACTCTCTGGCAGTTTCATAAGCCGGATTGACTAACGTCACATGCTCTCCCATGATCTTTCCCACCGTGGAGCGGATCAGCGGATAATGCGTGCAGCCCAAAATCAGCGTATCAATGCCGATATCAATCAGCTCACTCAAATAGCGCATGGCAATCTCATCCGTCACCGGATCCTGCCACAGCCCTTCCTCCACCAGCGGCACAAACAGCGGGCAGGCCTTGCCTATCACTTCCACTTCGGGCCTGATCTGCTGAATATATGTAGTATAAATACCGCTTCCCACCGTGCCGGCCGTACCGATCACACCGATCCGGCCGTTGCGGGTAGCTTCCGTCGCCACCTTCGCCCCCGGCTTTACCACGCCGATGATGGGAATGTCGATCTCTTTTTCCAGTTCATCCAGCGCATAAGCACTGGCCGTATTGCAGGCAACCACAATCGCCTTGACCTGCTGTGTCTGTAAAAAACGAACGATCTGGCGTGAATAACGTGTCACCGTGTCCTTGGATTTGCTTCCGTAGGGCACACGGGCAGTATCTCCGAAATACACAATCTTCTCATTCGGAATCTGCCGCATGATCTCGCGCACCACCGTCAGCCCGCCCACGCCTGAGTCAAATACACCGATGGGCAGCTCTCGTCTGTCCTTATATTCCATGATAAAAAAGCCTCACTCTCCGAGCCATTCTCTGATTTCATCTAGCAGGGCGAAGCGTATGGTCACCTCTCCCTCTTTGGCTCTCAGAATATGCCCGTAATCTCTCAGGCAGTCCTTTTCGACTTCATTATATTCCTGATCCGTCACTCTGTACATATCCTCTGTAAAAGTATACTGTGGATATATTATCCCCCAGAACATCAAAATTGTCAAAAATAATATATTGGCACGCGGATTTTTTTCCATAACTCTCCATCCATTTTCTGCCTCTGCAGCAGTTTTTGTATAATGAGTATGGACAATCCCCGTGCCTTTTATACACCGGACGCTGGAGCCGGATTTCTTTTAGCTTTGCGTCCTATTTTTTCTTTTTCTGAGAAATCATGCGGATGACCGCTTTTTCCTGATTATCAATATGTACCTTCATTGCTCCTGCTGCAACGGCCTTATCCCGTTTTAAGATGGACTCGTAAATCACGCGGTGTTCCTGAATCAGCTGCTCATAATTGCCTTCATCCTTGACATACTCCAGACGATAACGATACATCTGCTGGGAAAAATTGCTGATCATCTGCACCAGTTTGTCATTGCCGCTGGCTTCCAGTATAATATCATGGAAGGCCACATCGGCAAGCGCAACCTGATTGGCATTTCCCTTTCTGGTCTCGGCCTCAAAATTATCGCAGGCTGCTCTCAGCTGTTCCAGCTTCTCCTCAGTGATCCGTTCACAGGCCAGCTCTGCAGCCAGCGCATCCAGTGCCCGGCGTACTTCCAGCACATCCCGCAGGCTCTTTTCCGTAATCTGCGCCACCTCTGCGCCCCGGCGCGGAATCATGGTCACCAGCCCTTCCAGCTCCAGCTTTCGAATCGCCTCCCGGATCGGTGTACGCGAAACCCCCAGCTTATCCGCCAGATGAATTTCCATCAGACGCTCACCCGGTTTTAATTCTCCTGTTAAAATACTCTGGCGCAGCGTATTGAATACCACATCCCGCAGCGGCAGAAAATCATTTTCATGTTCTTTCCCAAATTCGTTCATTCGCAAAACTCCCTCTTTTGTAGCAACAGCCTCTTTTCTTATCAAATAGTGCACATTTTATTCAGTTCTGGAAAACCGTCAAAAATACCTGCTCCGTAAATCCTCTTTCACACATGGCGCTGTAAGCCTTCTGCGCCGTCTCCTTTTCTCTGAAAATCCCGAACACAGTTGGACCGGAACCGCTCATCAGCGCATTCATGGCGCCCTGCTCCTTTAAAAAGCTCTTCATCTCTTCAATGATGGGATAATGCTTTACTGTCACGGTTTCCAGCACATTTCCCATCCGCTCCGTAATGCCTTCCAGGCTGCCATTTCTGATGCTCTCCACCATACCGTCGATATCCGGATGCTCCTTTAAGCTGTTGGCATGCAGATTTTCATAGACAAATTTCGTGGAAACATTGATGTCCGGCTTCGCCACCACCAGATAGCCCTGCGGCACTGCCGGAAGCGCCGTCAGCACCTCACCGATGCCTTCCGAAAGCGCTGTGCCTCCCATCAGACAATAGGGCACATCGGCCCCGATCTTAACGCCCAGCTTCTGCTTTTCTTCCAAGGAAAGCCCCAGTCCGAAAAGCTGATCCATGCCGTGAATCGTGGCAGCCGCATCCGTGCTGCCGCCCGCCATGCCTGCGGCGATAGGGATGTTCTTCTCCAGTTTGATGGAAACCCCTCCCTCAATGCCGTAAGCATCTTTCATGAGCTTTGCCGCTTTATAAATCAGATTGCTTTCATCCGCAGGAAGCTCCTCTTTATTCGTTGAAACTTTAACGCAGTCTTCTTCCAGCTTTTCAAAGCTGAGTACATCACTGATGTCCACAGTCTGCATCACCATTTTCACTTCATGATAGCCGTTTTCCAGACGCCGCAAAACGTCAAGGCCCAGATTGATTTTCGCTCTGGCCTGTAATTGTAAAGTCTGCATGTTTCCTCCATTCCAAAGCCTGCCCTGGGCGGGCGGCGATTTGATCATTTTATGTATTCCGGTACGCTGTTTCGGCCATAAAAGCCGAAATTTGCGTCCGCGGTTTCAAACATGTCGTTGTATTTTGTATACAGAGATTGTACTAATTTTAGTACAATTCATAGGGGTTTGTCAATGTTTATCTGTGTTTATATTCCGTTTCTTCCGCCCAGAAGCCACCCGCAGGGTACAAGGGGAATCTTTGCATGAATTTCGTTAAAAAAATTAAGAGAGCATCCAATTGTGCTCTCTCAAATCCTTTCCAATAATTTCCCGGTTTTATCGATTTTTTTCCTCAGTAACCCTTCACCACCAGCAGTTTATCCCCTGCCTTTACGTCCCGGTCTCCCAGATCGTTCATCTCCCGCATCCGGGCAACCGGTACATAATATTTCTTTCCGATATTCCAGAGGCTGTCGCCATCTTTTACAATATAAGCCACAATGCCGGGCAGATTTGCCAGTTTCTCGGGATCCAGGGGCGCGATTTTAACATCGGTCACCATGTCTTCCGCGTGCACACGGCAGCACAGTCCTGCAAAGGACAGCGTAGCTTTTGCATCCACTTCACTGCCGTCCAGCATGGATACAGCCAGCTGTTCGAGAGAAGGCTCCACTTCATAGATGCAGCTGCTGTCAGCCGCAGGCATTTCCAGTGTATAAGAAAAAGGGATCGCACCTTTGATGCAATAATAGGGAATCTCCGGATCAGTGGTGGTATAAATGCTTTTTACCTGCACAGCACCGTCAATCTTTACGCCTTCCGGGCAGGGTTCGGTGCTGCCCATCTGAATTTCTCCAAAGCTGCCGCACAGCTGCTGGATGCCGGGCAGGCCGGCGGCTACCTTAAACTTTCCGTTCACCTTCTGTTTTCCGGTATTTTTCATCACAAGCTGCTTGCAGCGCCCGCGCTGACGTACCGCTTCGACCTCTTTTGTCACGCCGTACATATCCGTAATCATATCTGTCTGGATATCCTCATAGAGCTTCATATCCAGATCCAGAACAAGGTCTAAAGCTATTTTTCGCTCCTCACCGTCCGTGTCCGCTTTTACCTCGATTTCCTTATGTCCGATGCGGCAGCGGATGTTTTCCAGCATGCCTTCCCGCATACCCTGACATTCCACAGAACCGCTGACAGGAATCGTTGCTTCATGCCAGATCACCGGACGTTCTTCCCCTTCTCCTTCATAAATAAAAAACAGAGAAAGTTCTCCCTGCAGCGTCATTTTTTCATCCAGAATCCGCCAGGAAATATTTTTCAGTTCACAGGACTGCCAGAGCAGGCTGAAAATATTGGGCAGGCCGTTTGGCAGCTCCAGTTCCTCCCGCACCCGAAAAATATCCTTTTTAGAGATCACCAGATTCAGCGCCTGCAGTATTTTTTTCTGCATTTCCACATTTTCATCGCCCTCAAAGCCAACGGCAGTCTGACACTCCTCGACGACTTCCACACACAAAGAAAGATCCACCAGCGCCTGAACCGATAACTTTCTGGAATTGATCATCCCCACGCTCAGATCCTCTAAAACAGGCTTTACCTGCACATTATCACTGGCGCTGACACCGTTCATGAATACGGATTCGCTGAAGGAAAGCATCCCCTCCATGCAGGCAGGACAGCGCACCTCTTCATCGGAAATGTAAAGCACCTGAAATTTCAGCGTTCCCTTCACATGTACATGGTCTTCCACGGCCCGCACTTCTTCGATATCCACCTGTCCCTGCTCCATCACAAGCTGATAGACGTCCGGCTTTGCATCCGTAATATTGATATCATCTTCCAGTGTGACCTGTGCAGATGCAGCACATTTCATCTGATCCATATGTATACTTTTCTGTATGAATTCCATAAAAAACCTCCCGGCGGATATAGTTCATTTTCTCTTTAAACCATATGCCGTCGGGAGGACAGTTATGCCACAATATTCACGCACTCGTCACATGACGCTCGTGCACTGGCGAAACCTTCGCAAACGCTTTGCTCTTTATAAAGTAGCGTAAAATCACTTTACACATCCGATGATTTCATTGATATCTTCGATGCCGTGACGCTCCATATATTTTTCGATGCCGTCTGCTACTTCCACCGTAGTGTAGGGATTGATGAAATTCATCGCACCGACAGCTACCGCAGTTGCGCCTGCCATCAAAAATTCAATGGCGTCTTCTGCGGTCGCAATGCCGCCCATGCCGATGATCGGAATCTGAACCGCATTGGCACACTGCCATACCATGCGCACCGCGATGGGCTTTAAGGCAGGTCCGGACATGCCGCCGGTCTTGTTTGCCAGCACGAATTTGCGGCGTTCAATGTCGATTTTCACGCCGGTCAGGGTGTTGATCATGGACAGGGCATCTGCGCCTGCAGCCTCTGCTGCTCTGGCCATCTCTGTAATGTCGGTCACGTTGGGGCTCAGCTTCATGATGATGGGCTGCTTTGCAACTTTTTTGATTCTGGAAGTAATATCATAAAGCGCATCAGCCTTCTGGCCAAACGCAATGGCACCTTCCTTTACATTGGGGCAGGAAACATTGATTTCCAGCATATCCGCATTGCTGTCGGAAAGCTTTTCCACAACTTCGATATAATCTTCCACGCTTTTTCCACAGACATTGACGATAACTTTGGTGTCAAACTGTTTTAAAAACTCCAGATCCCGCTCCATGAAAACGTCGATGCCCGGGTTCTGCAGACCGATGGCATTGAGCATGCCGCCATACACTTCCGCCACACGGGGTGTGGGGTTGCCGGGCCAGGGAACATTGGCAACGCCCTTGGTCACCACCGCGCCGAGGCGGTTTAAGTCCACAAATTCGCTGTATTCCATGCCGGAACCAAAGGTGCCGGAACCGGTCATTACCGGATTTTTAAATTCCACTCCTGCGATATTTACACTTGTTTTCATCAGATGTCCACCTCCCGCGCTTCAAAAACAGGGCCGTCTGTACAGATTCTGGCGTTGTTCACATGGGAATGATGATCCACTTTGGTGGTCCTGCAAACACATCCCAGACATGCGCCGATGCCGCAGGCCATGCGCTCTTCCAGAGAAATATAGGCGGGAATGCCCTTTTCTTCCGCATATTTTTTGATCGCTCTTAACATTGGCATCGGACCGCAGGCATAGATCACATCGGGCACAAGTCCGTTTTCACGGATCGCATCCATGACATTTCCCTTCGTTCCCACACTGCCGTCTTCGGTTGCGATATAGGTATCTCCGTTTTTCTCAAAATCTTCCTTTAAAAAACACTGCGCATCACGGTAACCCACTACGATCTTCCTGTCGCAGTTTAATTCCTTGGACAGCTGCAGGATCGGGGGTACGCCGATACCGCCGCCGAGAAGCACTGCAGTCATGCCGGGCTTTGCCTTATCCACCGGGAATCCGTTTCCTAAAATGCCCAGCACCTCCACCGAATCGCCCGCTTTCAGGCCGGAAAACTCAGCAGTTCCCTTCCCTGCAACACGATATACCAGACGCAGGGTTCCTTCCTCTTTATCCACTTCACAAATGCTGATGGGACGGGGCAGCAGTGTGCTCTTATCCTTCGGATAAACTGCCACGAACTGACCGCACTGCGCGTCCTGCGCGATGCTGCACTTGATTTTCAGGTCATAAATGCCGGGGGCCAGGTTTATCTGACTCACCACTACAGCGGTTTCCTTTTTCTTCTGTGCCATAGGTTTGCTCTCTCTTTCCATATTTTATTTTTACCCTCAGTGTACAAGGGGACACAGTCGATGGACAGATGGCAACGCATGCTGCCATCTATCCACCAACGCTATTCCTCATAAATAACGCTGCCGCTGCAGATTGTCATTTTCACTCTGCCCTGCAGCTTCTGTCCCAAAAACGGAGAATTCTGGGATTTGGAAGCAAAACGCTCCGGCGTCCACTCTTTTTGGGGATCAAACAGCACCAGATCGGCAATTTCTCCCGCCTGCACCCTGCCCGCAGGAAGTCCATATAACTTTGCCGGGTTTTCACTCATACACCGGATCAGCTCTGTCATTGTAAGTTCTCCGGTCTTTACCAGACTCATCCAGCCCAGTGTCAGAGAAGTTTCCAGGCCGATAATGCCGCTGGGCGCTTCCGTGATGGCTTTTGCCTTTTCCTCTGCGCTGTGGGGGGCGTGATCTGTCGCAATCAGATCAATGGTGCCGTCCTTTAAAGCCTCGATGATCGCCAGTCTGTCCGCTTCCTCTCTCAGGGGCGGATTCATCTTCGCCATCGTTCCATGCGCAATCGCCGCATCCTCTGTCAATGTGAAATGATGGGGAGTTGCCTCTGCATGAATCCGATCGCTCTTCTTTCTTGCCTGCCGCACCAGTTCCACCGCTTCCTTTGCGCTGATATGCTGAATTACTGCGTCCGCTCCGGTTTCCAGAGCAATGGAAACATCCCGGCGCACCATATCGATCTCCGCCTGCCTGTCCGAACCGCCGATGCCGAAATGGGCGCTCGCCTTGCCCGCATTGATTCCGTTATTTACAATAAATTCCGGATTTTCTTCATGAAAACTGATGGGTGCATGCAGCCGTGCTGCCTCCTGCATTGCCTTCCGCGCAAGCCCGCTGTCCATGATCGGCTTGCCGTCATCGGTGAAGCCGACAGCACCTCTTTTAAGCAGTCTGTCCATATCCACCAGTTCGTCGCCCGCCATGTCCATCGTTACATTGGCACAGGTATACACATGAATATCCGTCTTCTTCCCTTTCTCGATCACATACTCCAGGGTCTCTTCATTATCCACATGAGGCGTGGTGTTGGCCATCAGCACCACGCTTGTCACGCCGCCTGCTGCTGCCGCTTTCGCCCCCGTAAAAATATCTTCCTTATATTCCGCGCCCGGATCCCGAAAATGCACATGGGTATCCACCAGCCCCGGCAATACATACAGCCCGTCCGCCTCGATCACGCGCAGTGTGCCTGCCGCTGTGCCGCCGCTTTCGGCCGCAGTTTCTACAGCGTATGCTTCCACAGCTGCCGCCTCAATGCTTCCGGCATCATCAATCTTCAAAATCTTTCCGCCATCCACCAGAATATCCCGAAGCCCGTCCACACCGGACGCCGGATCCACCAGATGACCGTTCCTGATCAAAATCATACTTCGCTACTCCTGTACTCATTCACTTCTGAAAACACTGCCCGTCAGGCATAAAATGCGCCCCCTTCCCATTCCATGCCGCTGCAGAAATGGAGTCTCTCTCAGACGCCATCTGTTTATGCCTGATACCGGACACCGGGGTATATGGAAATTTCTGCGTCGATATACCCCGCCGCACGCGAGTGCCGTCTTCCTGCCATTATACCACGAAACTCAGTCAAACACTACTGTTTTGTCCATGAATGGCGTTTTTACTACGATATAAGGATACGATGGCTGATTTCCCTTCTGCGATACATCCTTTGGACCGATCAGATTCGTGTCCAGATAAATCGCATTTTCCGTGGCATACAGATCGTCCACCGTAATGCTGTAGCCGCCGGTTTCCTGCTTTCCATACCCGATACACAAATACAGATAGCCGCCGTCCGCATAAGTCATCTTAAACGCTTCACCCTTTTTTTCTTCCACCATTTCCCCTAACTCCTCGGGCAGCCGCTCCTCGTCCACCACGGTAAATTCCAGGTTTGTTTTTTCTTCCTCGTCCTCCGTAAAACTGCAGCCTCCCAGAAACGCCGCTATGCAAAGGGCCAGCATTCCGCTCAGCATCCGAACTTTCAATCCATTCATAACCGTTTTGGGCTCCTTTAAAATATGCCGGCAAACACCCTGATCCTCCCGGCACATTTTCTTTTTTTACCAGTGTATGAAAAAGTGTGGCTGTCCTATTCGCTCCTTGCTTTTTTCATCGCAAGTAGTTATACTGATAAAGAGCGGCTGTCATATTCTGGAACAAATCCGCCGGCTGCTTATTTTATGAGATCAGGAAAAGGACTTATCACTATGCTTCGTTTTATTATTATCGTCATTTTCATCGTTCTGTTTCTTGTGCTGAGCATTCCGCTTCTGATTGCTGAATGGATCATCGGCAAGTTCAGCATGGACATCAAAAACAGAAGCTCTCTTGCCATCGTCAACTGGGCTTTTCGTGTCTGTCTGTGGCTTGCGGGCACAGATATCACCTATATCGGGGAAGAGCGCGTTCCGCTGGACACCCCTGTACTTTATGTGGCGAATCACAGAAGTTATTTCGACATTCTGATGACCTATGTGCGCGTCCCCCGTCCCACCGGATATGTGGCCAAGAAGGAAATGCTGCGCTATCCTCTGCTGCTGCACTGGATGCGTAACCTCCACTGCCTGTTTTTAGACCGCACGGATTTAAAAGAGGGCATGAAGACCATCCATGAAGCCATCGAAAAGATGAAATCCGGCATTTCCATCACGATTTTTCCCGAGGGCACACGAAATAAGACGGAAGACACCTTCCTGCCGTTTCATGCCGGAAGTTTGAAAATCGCCGAAAAAGCGAAGGCACCCATCGTTCCTATCGCCATCGTCAATGCCGGAGATGTTTTTGAAGATCACCTTCCAAAGATTAAAAAGACAAAAGTCATCATCGAATACGGCGAACCGATTTACACCGACAGACTGGACCGGATGCAGAGAAAGCAGCTGACCGAAGCTGTCGAAAGCGCAATCAAAACCATGTATTTCAAAAACAAAGAGCTGCTCTAGGGCGGCTCTTTTTACAGGAGAACAATGTGTCTCCGTGATAAATCGCTTCTAAATGGAGGAAAGTATGCAAACTAATTCAAGTACACGAATGACAGAAGGGCCGATCTGGAAAAAAATCATCACCTTTGCTCTTCCGCTTTTTCTGGGAAACCTTTTTCAGCAGCTTTATAACACCGCCGATTCCCTGATCGTGGGCAATTTTCTGGGCAGCGATGCCCTGGCGGCAGTCAGTTCCTCCGGCAGTCTGATCTTTCTTATGGTGGGCTTTTTCAACGGCATCGCCATGGGTGCCGGCGTGGTCATCGCCCGTTATTATGGTGCCCAAAAAATCGAGCACGTGCAGCGCGCTATCCATACGGATATTGCTTTCGGCCTGATCTGCGGCGTGCTTCTGACCATCATCGGTCTTCTGCTGGCCCCTCAGATGTTAAAGTGGATGGGCACCCCGGAAGATGTCATGCCTAATTCCGTTATGTATTTCCGCGTTTACTTTTTAGGTTCTCTGGCCTTTGTCATGTACAACGTGCTTGTCGGCATTCTGCAGTCCATCGGCGACAGCAAACATCCGCTGATATTTTTAATTATCTCCTCCATCACCAATATTGTGCTGGATCTGATTTTTGTGGGCATTTGTCACTTCGGTGTCGGCAGTGCCGCCCTGGCAACTGTAATCTCTCAGTTTTTGAGCGCTTTTCTTTGCCTGCGCCAACTGCTCAAAAGCCCCGAAGAATATCGCGTAGATTTAAAAAAAGTCAGGATCGATCCCTATATGGTCAAGCAGATCATTCAAAACGGTCTGCCCTCCGGCATGCAAAATTCCATCATTTCCATTGCAAATGTAGTCGTACAGTCCAACATCAACAGTTTCGGCAAAATGGCGATGGCCGGCTGCGGCGCTTATTCCAAAATTGAAGGCTTCGGTTTTCTGCCCATCACCTGTTTCTCCATGGCTCTGACCACCTTCATCAGCCAGAATCTTGGTGCAAGGCAGTATGACCGGGCAAAAAAAGGCGCGAAATTCGGCATTTTCTGTTCCATCATTCTGGCAGAAATTGTGGGAATCTGCATCTATGTATTTTCCCCATATCTGATTTCTGCCTTCAACAGTGATCCCGAAGTTGTCTCCTACGGCGTGTCACAGGCCCGCACCGTGACCCTGTTTTATTTCCTGCTGTCTCTGTCCCACTGTATGGCAGGCATCCTGCGGGGCGCCGGAAAAGCTACGGTTCCCATGTTCACCATGCTCTGCTGCTGGTGCATTATCCGTGTTTCCTACATCACCATTGCCGTGCGGCTGATTCCGAAAATCACCACCGTGTTCTGGGCCTATCCCCTGACCTGGACGTTGAGCTCCATCGTATTTTTGACTTATTTTTTCAAAGCGGACTGGCTGCATGGTTTCGAAAAGCAGCCTTCTCACCACTGAACATAATAAGCCGCTCCGTAGAGGATGCGCAATTCTGTTTTTACCTGCTTATGAACTCGCGGAGCTGTAATTTCTCACCGCACATTTCCAGACTGCCCTTGCGATGAAGAAAAACAGAACCGGCGCTGCCACAGCCCACACCATCATGCCTGCAGACAGCTCTCCCATCACAAACAGGCCCGGGAAGTTGGTGATCACAAAAACCGGCAGAATGAAGGTTCCGATCCGCTGCATCCATTTTCCATAGATCAGCTGAGGCATGTTGTTAAAGTCCCACAGAGCGGCGGTCAGATCTGCCACACCCTTGGTGGACACGATCCAGAAACACAAAAGATGGGGAATCAGAAACATGCTGTAGGTCAGCAGGTTGGCGCATATGATCAGGAAAATAAATCCGACAACGGAAACGAAATTCACCGGCAGCCCTGCCCGCTGCCAGCCCAGCACAATCATGATGACACCCGCCACAAAATCCGCCAGAAACATGCCGAAATCCAGCTGCCGCAGCGTCACCAGAAACTGCAAAGACACAGGTTTTACAATATGCAGGTCCAGTCCACCCTCCCGCACCAGGGAGCTCAAACTCACAAAATTCGGATAATAAAACATATAAAATCCGGTCATCATCACATAAATTCCCACAAAGAGCATGATGTGATCGGGCGTGAGAATCCCGATATTCACGCCGGCCCGATAGACCACCGCCACATAAATGAGCTTGATCAGCATCCAGCCCAGCTCCACCGCCACGCCGGCCACAAAATTTGCCCGGTATTCCAGTTGGGACATCAGGGAAAATTTTGCAAACACGCCAAACAGACGCAGGTAGCGTTTCATTTCTTTCAAAAAATGATTTACTCTCATCATTCAGCCTCCTACCGCCGCAAATCGATGCAGTCCTCTTTTCCACATCACTTTTCCGGCAAAAAACAACAGCACAATCCAGAACAGCTGGCACAAAAGACCAGTGGCAATCTGTACCGTGTCAAAACGGCCGTTAATGATATTGGAAGGAAACTGGGTGGTATACCCAAAGGGAAGAAGCCCCATCACAAAAGCGAACTTCTCTCCAAAAATATCCATCGGAAAAATGCCGCCGCTGATCACCACAATCACTACACTCACCGTTCCGAACATCAGATTCACATCGGTCAGCCAGAAGCTGATGAGCGCAACACAATAAAACAGAAAGAAATTCAGCGTAATTCCCAGCACTAAAGCTGCCAGAAAAACCAGGATGCGCCCAATGCTCAGCACCAGTCCCAGCCGCAGCACGGAAAATGTCACAAGTGCGGCAGCGATAAGCAAAAGCAGCATCAGCTGGGGTATTTTTTCTCCCAAAAAGGAAAAGTATCGATAGCTCATATAGTGTACCGGCCGCACCAGATATTTGTTCAGCCCGCCGTTTTTAATATCTTCGTTCACTTCGTACTCAAAACCCGTACTCACCAGTTTCGACACCATGGCCGCCAGCAGCGTGTACACCATGATCTGGCTGTAAGTATACCCGGTCACCGCTCCCGCGTCCGAATTTCCGTACAGATAATTCCACAGAAAAACCTGCATGATGATCTGAAAAACCGTGCTCAGCAAACTCAGGAAAAAGTTGGCCCGATATTCCAGAGATTTTTCCATTCCCATTTGAAACACACAGCGATAAGGATTCATGATGCCACCTCTTTTTGAAAAATCAGCGCAATACTTTCCTCCAGCGGTACCTCCGTCACATTGAAATCCTCCACCGGAAGATTTGCCAGAATGCCCGACGCGGTCTCTTTTAATTTGCCCTTTGATACCTCCAGCACAACTTCGCTGCCCTTGATTTCCCGCACCTTTCCGTAGGCAGAAAGAAGCTCCGGATCGGCATTTGCATTGCACTTAATGGTCAAAAGCTTTTTGTCTCCCATCAGATGATTGATGTCCTCCAACTGGCCGTCATACACCAGCTGCCCCTGATTGATGATCACCGCTCTGCTGCACAGCGCTTCAATATCTCTCATATAGTGGCTGGTGAGGATGATGGTTGTCTTTTTCTGTTCATTATAAAAGTGGAGAAAATCCCTTATTTTCTGCTGGGAGATGATGTCCAGACCAATGGTCGGTTCATCCAGAAACAGAATTTCCGGCTTGTGGATCAGGGCCGCCAGAATTTCCATTTTCATCCGCTCCCCCAAAGAAAGCCTGCGGACCTGCACATTCATCAGATCCTTCACATCCAGAAGCTCCGCCAGCTCTTCCACGGTCTTTTTATATTCCATGTCATCCACATCGTAAATACACTTGTTCAGATAAAAACTGTCGCAGGCCGGCAGATCCCACCAGAGTTGATTTTTCTGTCCCATGACGATGGAAAAACGCCGTTTGAATTCATTTTTTCTCTCCCAGGGAACAAAGCCGTCGATATCCACATTTCCCGCTGTAGGGTACAAAATGCCGGAAAGCATTTTCAGCGTCGTTGTCTTACCCGCGCCGTTTGGGCCGAGCAGACCGATAATCTCTCCTTTTTCCACGGAAAAAGAGACATCTTTTACCGCTTCCTTCACCAGCGCCTCCCGATGAAAAAGATTCTGGAAAGATCCCTTTAAACCGCCGGCCTTTTTGTAGTATGTGAATTCTTTTTTCAAATGTTCTACTTTGATGATTTCCATATGTCCTCCAATTTATCGACTTCATTGCCTGCTGCCCTTTCATCATATCAAAATACCGCAAAAAAACAAGATGCCCTGCACCACTGGTTCGATTCCTCTCCCCAGCGGCACAGGGCACGCTTTCACACAGGCTTTCCATCCGGTTTGGTCTGACTGTATGTTTTTGTCGCCGTGCCGGACACGGTTTTATCCGATCCGGTACATTCTTGCTTCATAAGGGCGCAGCACCTTTGCATCACGATCTACATCCGCATAACTGCTGCACAAAAGCTCAGCCTCCCGCACACCTTCCACCTTCGGCATATCCACCGTATTTCCATGGAAGTTGGCAATGACAATCAGCTTCTCTTTCTCATTCTGTCTTGTGTATACAAACAGATCCGCATCCTCCGGATACAGCAGCGTAAAGTCACCGTCAATAAATACCGGATATTGCTTGCGCAGCGCGATCAGCTTCCGGTAGGTATGAAAGACAGAATCAGGATCGGAAAGTTCCTGCGCTGCATTGATCTGTACATAATTGGGATTTACCGGAATCCAGCTCTCCCCGGTTGTGAAACCGGCATTTTTGCTGTCATCCCAGTGCATGGGAGTTCTGGCATTGTCACGGCTTTTTGCGTGCAGAGACTTCATAATATCGCATTCTTCATAGCCTGCCGCTTTTCTGTCACGGTACATATTCAGTGTTTCGATATCGCGGTAATCATCCATCGTAAAGGCTTCTGCATTGGTCATGCCCAGTTCCTCTCCCTGATACACGTAAGGAGTTCCCTGCATGCCGTGAAGCACGATGGCAAGCATCTTTGCCGACTCCTGGCGATACTCTTTATCGTTTCCCCAACGGGAGACGATCCTGGGCAGATCATGGTTATTCCAGAACAGGCTGTTCCAGCCGCAGCCCTGCAGCTCATGCTGCCATTTTTCCATAACCTTCTTAAATTTCACAAGTTCAAGCGGTGCCAGGTCCCATTTTTCTTTGCCGGGGATCTGATCCAGGCAAATGTGTTCAAACTGAAATACCATGGAAAACTCACTGCCGTCCGGCGCGCTGTAAAGCTTTGCCCGCTCGGTATCCGCGCCCCAGGCTTCTCCTACGGTGATCAGATCCGCTCTCTGAAAGGTGTTTTTGCTCAACTCACGAATATATTCATGAAGTCTCGGACCGTTATTGGTAATTTTCTGATCCGGTTCCTTTGCAATCTGATCGATGACATCCAGACGAAAGCCGCCCACACCCTTGTCGATCCACCAGTTGATCATATCATAAATTTCCTGACGCAGTTTGGGGTTCTCCCAGTTTAAGTCAGGCTGCTTTACCGAAAACTGATGAAAATAATACTGGGAAAGCTCAGGCACCCACTCCCAGCAGGAACCACCGAAGCAGGCCTTCATATCGTTTGGCAGCTCCCCTTCTTTTCCGTCTCTCCACACATAATAGTCGTGATAAGGATTCTCTCTGCTCTTTTTTGCCTCTTTGAACCAGAAATGTTCATCGGAGGAATGGTTCAGCACCAGGTCCAGCAAAATCCGGATGTTTCTCTTCTTCGCTTCTGCAATCAGCTCTTCCATGTCAGAAAGCGTACCGAACATGGGATCAATGTCCCGGTAATCGGAAATGTCATAACCGTTGTCATCCTGAGGAGATTTGCACACCGGAGACAGCCAGATCGCATCAATGCCCAGCTTCTGCAAATAATCCAGTCTGCCGATAATTCCCTTCAGATCACCAATGCCGTCTCCGTCAGAATCCTGAAAGCTTCTGGGATATATCTGATAAATCACCGCATTTTTCCACCAGTTTGTCTTTTCTGTCATATGTTCCTCTTTTCTGCACGGCCGCATTTTCCATCCCGGCTGTGCCGTTTTCTGCTCATTTTGTCTGCAGCATATCACTTTTCCAAAATTTCCACCAGATCTTCAAAGCCCATGCTGTGAGATGCCTTTATCAACACGGAATCGCCGGGTCTTAACAGCTGCCTGATCTGTAAAAGCAGACTTTCTTTCTCTTCAAAATAATGAACCTCCGGCACGCCGGCAGCTTTTGCCTCCTCATACATGCTCTTTGATAAGGAGCCTGCGCAGATCAGGCAGTCCACACCACGCTCTGCCGCATATCTGCCGATTTCACCGTGCATCTGCTTCTCGTTGTCACCCAGTTCAAACATATCCCCCAATACCGCAACTTTTCTGCCAAGGCCCATGCTCAGCAAATCAATGGCAGCCCGCATGGACACGGGGTTTGCGTTATAGCTGTCGTCAATCAGCACCAGATCTGCGGTTTTTACCACACGGCTTCTGCCGCTCACCGCCTTTACGGAAGCGATGCCTGCAGCGATCTGCTCACAGGTAAGCCCCATCTGAAGGCCCACCGCAGTTGCCGCCAGCGCGTTCATCACCATGTGTGTGCCGGGGAGCGGAATTTTTGCTTCAAACCGCTTTTCTTTCGCACAAATCACAGCCGTGCTTCCCAGCAGCCCATGGTTCTCAATTTGATCCGCATATACGTCATTTTCTTTGGAAAAACCAAAACGTACCGGCCTTTTGCCGTGTACCTCTTCTATGGTCACCAGCTTGTCATCGTCGCCGTTGACACAGACACAGCCCTCCGGATTCATGAATTCAAAAATTTCCGATTTGGCCTTTAATATGCCGTCCCGGCTTCCCAGAAATTCCAGATGACACTGTCCGATATTTGTCATGACACAAATATCAGGCTTTACGATTTTGCTTAAGCTGCTCATTTCCCCAAAATGGTTGATCCCCATTTCAATCACCGCTGCCTCAGCATCCTCCGGCATGGCAAACAATGTCAGCGGAACGCCGATTTCGTTATTAAAATTTCCTACCGTCTTATGCGTTTTATACTTCTGTGAAAGCACCGCCGCAATGAATTCCTTGGTGCTGGTCTTGCCCACACTTCCGGTGATTCCCACAATGGGAACCGGACGCTGCTCACGGTAGTATTCCGCAATATCCTTCAATGCCAGAAAACTGTCCTTAACCACGATGCAGGGTCCCGGCAGATCCTCCGGCTCCTTTTCACAGATCACACCGATGGCTCCTTTTTCAAAAACCTGGGGGATGAAGCTGTGACCGTCCACTTTCTCGCCCACCGTGGCAACAAACACAAAGCCCGGCTCCACCTTGCGTGAATCCAGCACAATCCCTTTCGCTTCCATTCCGGCTGCCGAGCGGATTGTCGCCATACCGGCCCTGGGGCAGGCCGTATCTGTTTTTTTCTTCGTAGGGATAATAAACCGGCCTTTACAGGCTCTGGCAATATTCCATAATGTCATATTTTTCATAAATTTCTCCATTCCGAAGCCATTCATCGCGCAAAAATCGAGAGCGGAAATTCAATTTCCGCTCTGCGATCAGTCTTCAAACGCCATATCAATAATCTTCTGACACAGCTCATCGTATCCGATACCTGCTGCCGCCGCCTCCTGCGGAATCAGGGAGGTAGGCGTCATCCCGGGCAGGGTATTGGCTTCCAGGCAGTAAATATTGCCTTTTTCATCCAGCATAAAATCCATACGGGCATATTTTTTCAGGCGCAGCACACGAAAGACATCCTCTGCAATCTTCTGTACCTTCTTCGTGGTTCCCTCACCGATGGGCGCCGGACAGATCTCCACAGTACTGCCGGCCTGATATTTATTCTTATAATCATAAAAGCCTGCTTTTGGCATAATCTCCACGATCGGAAGAGCCTTTCCCTGCATCACACAGCAGGTCAGCTCTCTGCCTTTGATGAACTGTTCCACAATCACTTCATCCCCAAATTTGAAAACCTCTTCCAGGGCAGCTTCATATTCCCCTTCGCTGTGTACAATGGAAACGCCGATGGAGGAACCGCCGGAACACACTTTTACCACACAGGGAAAAGGCACATCCGTCTTCTTATCCTGTCCCTTTTTCACAACAGTGCCTGCCGGCGTGGGAATCCCGTTCTGATAAAACAGCTCCTTGGCAAGACTTTTATCCATGGAAAGGGCGCTGCTGACATAATCCGTTCCCGTATAGCGGATGCCCAACAGATCAAAAGCTGCCTGCACTTTACCGTTCTCGCCGTCTTCTCCGTGAAGTCCCAGAAAAACCACGTCCGCCATCTCGCAGATTTTTAACACATTGGGACCGAAATAGCTCCTGCCGCCATCCTTACGCTGAGCCTTCACCGCACTGATATCCGGATCGATCTCCCGGATGTCTGCGATATTCCTGGAAAAATCCTCATCACTTTCAAAAATATGTTCAATATCGTCCCGCTCAATTCCCAGATACACATCCAGCAAAACTGCCTGATGGCCCAGTCGCTTCACAGCCTGGTAAATCATCTTCCCGGAAATGAGGGAAACGTCTCTTTCTGTACTGATTCCGCCTGCTAATACTGCTACTTTCATGGCATTCTCCTTCATTATGATTAGGTATGATTTCTGTTCAGAATCATGCTTTGTTCTATAGTATACGCTTTAATTTGATGAGCGTAAAGAAAAATCAGCAGCCTTACAGCCAATATTTTGCGGCAGAAATAGGAAAAACGAAAAAATATCCATAAATCAAAAGCCTGCAGATGGGTTCTTTCCTCATCTGCAGGCCGCACATCATCCCAGATAATCCAGAGGATTTACCGGTTCGCCGTCCTTTGTCAGCTTAAAATACACATTGGTTCCTTCTGTTGTATAGTATTTTGTGGGCGCTGCCACTTTACCGATGAGCACACCGTTTTCCACCAGCTCTCCCACTTCAACCGTAATATCCGTAAGCTGTCCGTAGGTCAGCTCATAGCCATCTCCCAGATTCATCACCACGGTGTTTCCGGTCTGGGGATCATTGTAAATTGACTTCACCACGCCCTTCGCCGCACATTTTACATCGGTCCCCTGGGTGGAGGCTATTACAATGGACGGATTGTATTTATATTGCTCCAGGGTCGGAAAATAAATGGTCTTATCCATGCTGTAATTGAGCAGCACATTTCCTACAATGGGCCACTGAAGTTCATTTTCTTCTGCAAAATGCAGATTGATTTCTTCCTGCACTACATCCGCCACTGCAGCCAGAGCCTGTCCGTCTGATACGCCGTCCGCTTCGGCAAACTCCTGACTGCCGTCTGCTTCGGCAAGCGCTTGCTCTTCGTCAGCTTCCGGGCTGCCATCTGCCACCTGATCAGATGCTCCATCGCTGCCGGCACCGGCTTCCAGGTCATTCTCTCCGATCATTCCCATATCCGCCTGTACATTTCCTGAGCCATCGATTTCTGCATACCCGACATTCCGGCTCATTCCGGATTGCTGCGCAACAGTTTCACTTTCCGCTGCACCTTCCTGGGCAGTATTTGTTTCCTCCTGCGCTTTCTGCGCGCCTGCGCTGGCAGGCTGATCATTTAATTCACTGTCCTGCTGGGCATAGTAGGGATCATAGTCCAGCTCCCCGCTGCTTTCCTGCCCGCTGGTCAGATTCTGCGCGGACGGATTTTCCGCCTGGGCCACCTGGGGCTCATTTTCCCGGGTCCCGTTTTCCAGAACCGAAAAGTCTACCACGTTGTCTTCAGGCACCTCAGTCTGATTGCTGTTATAAACATAAAGCCCGGTCACTGTCATCGCCGTCAGCACCAGCACGCTGGATGCGGTTAAAATCAATTTTTCCTTACGGTACGCTCCGCCTGATTTCCTTCTTTTCATATCAATCGTCCTTTCCTGCTGCGATCTTTTCTGACTGATAAATAACAGTCAGTACGGTCAAAAGTCAGTTAAGGCTTTTGTCCGCTGAATTCCTTCAGGCTTAGTTTTTCCAGGAATGACTTCTTTATTCCATTTTTTCCAGAGATGTCCCTGCAAAGAAATAATTTAAAAGCTCTTCATAACTTTTTCCCTCGGCAGCAAGCAGATCGGCACTGTACTGATCAAAGCCGAGCCCATGCCCGATTCCCTTTGTCTGCAAAATGATCTTTCCCCCTTCCTCTTTTAAAAAGAAGCAGGAAGATGGCAGGTCAAAAAGCCTGCGAAATTTCTCCCCTTCCATCTGTGAATCGCTGCACTGCACGGAAACCACATAACCGGCACTGTCTCTTGTGAGCACCACTTTTGCCCCTGCATCCGGCAAAACCATTCCCGCTTCTGCCAGTTTTTTTATAAAGGACGATCTGCTTATCTCTTTTTCCTGTAAAAAAAGCTCTGCCTGCTGATCATCGGCACATTCCACGCTGTGACACCAGACAATTCTTTCTTCTCCGAAAATTTCAGCCCCGCTTCTGGTCTTTCCCGCACTGAGCCGAAAAAAGGGCGGACTGATCAGCTGATTTTCATACGTCAGCACCATTTTGTCCGTTTCCTTTACCGCTTTTTGGAAACGGGCTTCATTTTCCTCAAAGTCTTCTCCCCACAAAGTTCGGCGCTGCTGTGTTTCCAGACATTCCAGCTGACAGTCTTCCCACAAAAGCTTTCCGTCGTTTTCTTTTTTTGCATAACAGATGCTGCGCAGGATGACAGCCTGTGCTTTGAGAGTCTCTGTCCGGTATTCAGCCGGCATACTGGCTGCCAGCGCCCCAATGAGAAATTCTTCTTCCGTAAGCTTCCAGGTGCCGTTCTCTTTTTCCCACAAAATGAACGTTTCATTTGCCGCATCTGTTCCTGTCTGACCGTTGCCGAAGGTTTCTACCGCTTCCTCCTGCCGGATGCCGGACAGCACGCTGCAGGTGTAAGGCAGCAGCAATAAAAAGAAAAGAACCGCAAGAAGGTCCTGTATTTTTTTCCTTCTTACGGTTCTTATTGCTTTTCTTTCCGCGATTTTATCATACATAGCACATCCCTCCCCCATATTTTATGAGGACAGGACGTTTTCTATGCGCATTCCGTTATTTTATGGTCTGTGGACGCGTTAAATGATCCTTTTCAGTTGGCTGCGCGCTGCGGCAAATCAGCCATCCACACGGTTGTAATTGATCAGGCAGCCCTTTAAAATGATCTGTCTTTCTTCATCGGTCAGCTCTCCCAGCGTCACGGTGAATTCCTTTAAGCCGTCTGCGGTCACGGTGTAACCCTTGATCTTGTCCGCTTTCTCTTCAACGGCCTTGCGGATGCCGGGGAAGAACAGGTAATCATGGTTTGCAAAGGGAAGCTCTCCTTCGGGAATCAGGAAAGGAAGCATGCCCCAGTTGATCAGGTTGGAGCGGTAACGCTTGGTGGCATATTCGTTGGCGATGTTCGCCCAGCCGCCCAACACTTTCTGGCAGCTTGCAGCCTGTTCGCGGGCGGAGCCGTCACCGGGTTTTACGGCAAAAATGGTGGAACCGAAGCCGATGTTTCCTTTGCCTGCTTCAGGGAACTGCGCGTTGATGGTTTCCATCACGCCTTTCAGTTCAGGCTTTGCTTCGATGGGGCACTTTCCGTCCATCAGCGCCTGCTGGGCCTTCTGGATATCCTTTGCCAGGCCCACATAAGCGGGATCCTTTCTGGACAGGGTGAACTCAGCCAGCCCCAGCGGATTGGAACGATAGGAGCTTGTTTCACCGGAAGGAATCAGCTCGTCTGTGGTGGTGACAGGATCATGAATCTCGGAAACCACGCGCAGCACCAGATTCTCCGGAAGCGCACACATTGCCGGCCAGTCCTTGATGTTGGGGCCGAAATGGATATCCACGGACGGATCAGCCACGCCGTGAGAATCAAATACGCGATTTTTATAAATATTTGCATCAAAATGATATTTATACTTGCCAATTGTGCCGTCAAAGTCGGTGGCAGGGGTCAGCAGACCTTTGTTTGCCGCTGTCGCTGCGATGGAACGGGCATCCATCAGGGCAACGGAAGCGATCTGGCCGTTCTGCAGCTTGGAACCTTCTCTGTTGGGGAAGTTTCTGGTGGAGTGACGAATGGAGAACGCGTTGTTTGCGGGCGTATCGCCTGCGCCGAAGCAAGGGCCGCAGAACGCTGTCTTCATCACTGCATCGGTCTCCATAATGGTGGCCGCACAGCCGTTTTTGATCAGTTCCATATATACGGGCATGGAAGCAGGATAAACGCTTAAGGTAAATCCGTCGTTTCCAATGTAATTTCCTTTCAGGATGTCCGCAGCCGCGCAGATGTTTTCAAAACCGCCGCCCGCACAGCCTGCGATGATGCCCTGATCCACATAAAATCTGCCGTTTCTCACCTTATCCTTTAAGCTGTAGGGAACCGCATTGTCCAGACTCACCGCCGCGCGCTTCTCCACATCAGCCAGAATATCGGTCAGGTTTGCGTTGACTTCTTCAATCGTATATGTATTGCTGGGATGGAAAGGCATTGCGATCATGGGCTTTACTTTGGACAGATCCACTGTGATCAGGCCGTCATAGTAAGCCACCGCGCCGGGAGCCAGCTCTTTGTATTCTTCACTTCTTCCATGAATTTCATAGAAGTCTTTGATTTCATCGTCTGTCTGCCAGATGGAGGAAAGGCAGGTTGTCTCTGTGGTCATAACATCGATGCCGATACGGAAATCAGCGCTTAAGTTTGCCACGCCGGGGCCCACAAATTCCATCACCTTGTTCTTCACATAGCCGTTGCCGAACACCGCGCCGATGATCGCCAGCGCCACGTCCTGAGGACCCACGCCCTTCTCGGGCTTTCCTGTCAGATAAACGCCGACAACGCCGGGCATGTTAATATCATAAGTCTGAGAAAGCAGCTGCTTTACCAGTTCGGGACCGCCTTCTCCCATGGCCATGGTACCCAGAGCGCCGTAACGGGTGTGAGAGTCGGAACCCAAAATCATCTTGCCGCCGCCAGCCAGCATCTCTCTTGCGAACTGATGGATAACCGCCTGATGAGGGGGCACATAAACGCCGCCGTACTTCTTTGCGCAGCTCAAGCCAAACATGTGGTCATCTTCGTTGATAGTTCCGCCTACCGCACACAGAGAGTTATGACAGTTTGTTAACACGTACGGAATCGGGAACTTTGTCAGTCCTGATGCACGTGCCGTCTGAATGATGCCGACAAATGTGATGTCATGGCTTGTCAGCTTGTCGAATTTGATTTTCAGTTTATTCATGTTGTCGGAAGTGTTATGGCTTTCCAGAATGCCATAGGCGATGGTATTCTTCGCCGCTTCCTGCTTACATACCTTTTTGCCGGTCTTCGCTTCCAGAGCCGCCAGTGCTTCCGGACCATCTAAAATGAGATCGGTGCCGTTTACCAGATATGCACCGCCGTTTGCTAATGTTACCATATGTGCCTCCTTGGATTTCCTGCTGTTTCCTGCGGCGCTTGGCCGCCGCGTACGATTCCATATGCATCTTTATGACATCTTAAAACTTCATAAGAAATGCCTGACTGCAGTCTCATGATACATTCCGGCATCATTAGTCTGCTCTTGCAAGTATAAACGAAATTTCCTTTATGTGCAACAATATTTTCGTGCTGTATCACAACAGAGCAGTATAATATTTCACTGGATTGGTATAAAATAATCTATCAGAAAAGCAAGAATATACTTTCGATAAGATTTACTTAATCTGCACATTGCAGGAAGAAATACCTCATTATAGCCGCTTATGCTGTTGAACCTGCCGATGTCAGGTTTTTCCTGTCCTTCTTATCCCTCTTATCGATGATCAGATAAATGGTAGGCATCAAAAGCAATGTCAGCAGTGTGGAGGCGATCAGGCCTCCCACAATAACCAGCGCCATGCCCTGCATCATCTGGGCGTTATCACCGATGCCCATGGCCAGAGGCAGCATGGAAAGGATGGTTGTCAGGGTGGTCATCAGGATCGGACGCAGTCGGATGCAGCCGGATTCCACCAGCGCTTCTTTTAAAGGCATTTCATCCCGCAGCTGGTTAACAGTATCCACATATAAAATGCCGTTGTTAACCACGATACCTACCAGCATCAAAAATCCCATCAGAGATACCATGCTGAGGGTGGAGCCCGTGATGAACAGCAGGAAGATGGAACCGATTAAGCTGAAGGGAATACACATCATGACCATCAGCGAAAATCTGGGGGATTCAAACTGCATCGCCATCACCAGAAATACCAGGAAGATGGCGGTCAGGATGGATTCGAACAACACTCCGAACTCTTCGTTCATGATGGAAGTCAGCATGCTTTCCGTCTGCTCTACGCCGGAGGGAAGCACCATATTATCCACACGATTCTGAATTTCTTCCTGGGCATCATAGTAGGCAGCCTGGGTCGTGGAAGCAGTCAGGCTCACCTGATAGCGGCCGTCCACCTTCTGAATCGTCTGGGGCGCATCGGTGTAAACCACGTCAGCGATTTCCCGAAGCGGCACCTGCATGCCCCGGGTGTTTTGCAGCGTCGCATCCATCAGGCTGTTGATGTCATCATAGACGCCTTCCGGATATTCCAGAACCACATCATATTCTGTGCCCTGATTGCTGATCGTCAGCGCCGTGATGCCGCTGAGCATATAATTTAACTCCTGAGCCACCTGCACCGGCGTCATGCCGTAGTGCATGGCCATCAGCGGATCCACCTGCACCTTCACTGCGGTGCTCGTATCAGAGGTGGAGGAAACCACCTTGATGACGCCGTCCACAGTTTCCATTTCCGCCTTGACATCTTTTGCAGCTTCCTTCAGGGCTTCCATATCATAGCCTTCCAGATCGATTTCGACTGTTCCCGTGCTCATCATGCTGCTGGCCATGGAACTTCCGCCGGAGGCGATGGAAACTTCCATGTCTGTATAGTCTTTTGTGGCTTCATTCCATTTTTCCACCACATCCGCAGTGCTCAGTTCGCGTTCACTCTTTAAATATGCGTTCAGACTCGCAGAAGAATCGCTGTTGATGGTCATGCCGTATGTGGCAACATCAGGTTCATTGACCGCCAGCTCTTCCAGCGCGGTCATCGCTTCCCTCTTGGCCTCCAGTGTGGTTCCCGGACGGAAGGAAACGGAAACTGCCACAATGCCTTCGTCCGCCGCCGGCATCAGCTCCAGGTTGATCTGTGTCAGCATCAGTCCGGAGACACCCACCAGGCAAAGCGTCACAAAAATCGCCAGGAACTTTCTGTACAGGATCACATTCATCAGTTTCCTGTAGCCTCTGTTGATCCAGTCCAGCACCCTATTAACGGGAGACTGCTTCTTTTCAGAAGGTTTAAAAATATAGTAAAAAAGCGGTACTAATGTCATCGCGGAGATCAGAGACGCAGTCATTGCAAACACGATGGTGAAGCTCAGCTGGCCGAAAATCTGTCCCACCAGGTCATCCACCAGCGCCATCGGCAAATATACAACTACGGTTGTGATGGTGGAGGCGATGATGGACATGGTCACTGTTTTCGTTCCCCGCAGCGCCGCTTCCATGAAGCTTTCCTCTTCATCCTTCGCCCTGAAACAGCTTTCAATGACAACGATGGAGTTATCCACGATCATACCGATGGCGATCACCAGAGATCCCAGTGTAACGATGTTCATGGAAAATCCCATCATATTCATCAGAATCAAAGTTACCAGCAATGAAATCGGCATAGAGCTTCCTACAATCAGGCTGGCCTTGAAATCTCCGAAAAACAGAAACAGGATCGCCATGGAAATCAGCACACCTGCGATCAGCGTTTCCGCAACAGACCACAGGGATGATGTGATGGTGTCCGCAGAGTTATATTCCATCACCAGGCTCACATCGCTGTTTTTGGCGGAAAACTCCGCCATCACTTCTTCCACCTTATCGGTGACCTGTACGACAGATGCGCTCTGTTTTTTCTGTATGCTGATGCTGATATTTTCCCTGCCGCCGCTTTTGCTGATGGTGTCAGCCGCCTGCTTGGTCTGCTCCACTTCAGCCACATCGGAAAGGGAAATAGTAGTCCCCATGCTGGTGATGAGGGGCACCTGCTTTAACTTCTGCACCGTGTTATATTCCATGGCCGTGCTCACGGAAACATTCTGAGATCCCTGCTGTACACTTCCCGCCGGCATGGTGAAATCCACCGCCATCAGATACTGGGCCACCATGCTCATGGTCAATCCGTACTGCTTTAACGCTTCATCGTCCAGCTGCACCCGGATATAATCCTCAGCGCCGCCGGAAACTGTCACCTGGGCCACATCCGCGATGGACTCCAGCTCCGGCACCAGTTCGTCTTCGATTTTTTTACGAAGATCCATATCTTCTTCGGTCATCGCTGACAGAGTCATGGCAGCGCTCTGATTCATATTCAGTTCAATGACTACCGGCGTGCCCGCATCTTCGGGAAGCTGCAGGCTGGCGGTATCCAGCGCGGTTCGCAGGTCGGAATAGCACTCATCGATGTCCACGCCGTATTCATATGTAAAAAGTACCGTTGAAACATTTTCTGCGGAATTGGATGTGATGGAATCAATGCCGCTTAAAGTCGCGCCGCAGTCCTCCACCACGTTGGAAACCAGTTCTTCCACGCTCTCCGGATCCGCACCCGGATAGGTGGTCATGACGATCAGCATGGGCATATCCATGTCCGGAGTCAGCTGCATTTTGAATTTCGGAATGGAACTCAAACCGAACACAGCCAGTGCCAGAACGATCAGTACCATGGAAACCGGCCGTTTTAAGGCAAGTTTTGTCAAATTCATTCCTTCGCCTCCCCGATGATGCGAACCGCAACTCCGTCTTCCAGCTGGGAGGACCAGGTGGATACCACCTGACTGCCTGCCTCCAGGCCTTCCGTCACTTCCACATTGTCATCATTCATCAGTCCCAAAGTGACAGGCGTGCGCACAAGAATTCCATCCTGAATCACGAAAACATAGGCCTGCTCGCTCTCAAAATGCACCGCATCGTAGGGAATAATCACCGCGTTTTCCGCCTTAAAGGTGTCCACGCGCAGTTTCACCGCAGTGCCGCTGGCCAGAATGTCACCGCCGGTCTCAGTGACTGCTTTTACAGAAAAAAGTCCGCCGGACTGCTGTTCCACGGCCTGCCCGATTTCCGTAATCGTGCCGGAAAAGCTGTCGCCGTTTTTCAAAATAGTGATGGGCATGCCCACCGTAAGGTTTGCCTTCACCTGACAGCTCACCAGAAAAGTCACATTCATCGCGTCCTGATTGGAAATCACATAAGCCGCATAGCCGGCCTGGGTCATACCGTACAGTTCCACTGACTTGCTGATGACCTTTCCGGAAATCGGAGTTGCAGGAGAATAATACTCCAGCTGCAGCTGTGCGCTCTTGATTGCCACATCCGCAGACTGCTGCTGGGTTGCCAGCGCATCTGCTGTATCCTGGTAAGCCTGCCCGTTTTGAATTCCATAGGTCGTCTGGGCATCTTTTAAGTTATCTTCGTAAAAATCAATGGTCTTTGCCGTTGTGTCCTTTGCCGTCTCAGCCTGAGAGATGCTGCTGTCAATGGTGGACTGGCTGCTGCGAAGTTCTGACGCCTGGTATTCAAGAGAGACAATCTGTGCGGAAATTTCCAACATTTCCTTTGTGGCAGTGCCGTCAGCAATATCCTTCGCATCATATCCCATGCTCTCAGCTGCAGCCTTCGCCGCATTGATTTCCTGCTGCCTGTTATATGCGTCCCAGGCTTCTTCAATGCTTACCGTCTGGCTGGGGACCGTTCTCGTTTCGAATGCAAAATAAACGCCTTCGGCATTTCTTTCCGTCTCTGCACTGTAATAAGCGCCCACTCCGGCTGTCATTCCGTTAATATCACTCATTTTTCCCCCTGTACCACCATCATCCGACTGCCGGCTCTGAATTCCATTCTGTTCGTCGCCGCCTGCATCCGCAGAGGATTCTTCCATGTCTGGCGCACCGGCCCCATCCGCAGAGGGTTCTTCCATGTCTGCTTCGCTGCTTTCTTCAGCTTGCACCTGTTCCGCCGCAGCAGCAGCTTCCGAAGCGGCTGTATTATCGGCTTCTGCCTCACTTAATTCTTTCTGCGTTTCGGATGGTGCAGTATCCTCCAGCGATGTCGTACCGGTTCCGGTCAGCGAATTTATAATATTGCTCAACGGGCTGCCCCCGGACTCACTCTCCGGAGTATCCTCTGATTCCGGTTCCGACTCAGGAGTGCCCCACGTAAGCTGATCGGGCGTCTGCTCCCGGGTATAGGCAACTTCCCATTCACCGGCTTTGATATATTGACGGGCAGTGTTAATCACGCTCTCCCGCTTCCCCTGGTCGGCTTTTAAGCTGTTCACAGATGCATCAATTTGACTCAATGCCTCTGCGATCTCTTCCTTCGCCTCTTCGGCATCCACAATTCCCTGCACAGCGGAGTCATACTGATCCTTTGCACTCTGAATCTGAAATTCAAGCGATTTAATGTTGGACTGCATGGAGATATTGCTCATCACCTGTGCGGATCCCAGCTGCATTTTCGCGGAATTATCAATGCTCTGACGCTGCAGTCTGGCGCTTTCTTCCTGCAGCTTTGCAGCCTCATCATCAATGTGAAAAAGCACATCCCCGGCCTGCACTTCATCGCCCACTTCAAAATATACTGCATCCACCTCTCCGGATACCAGCGGAATGATGCTGACTTCCTGCTGGGCAGATACGGTTCCTACAAATTCATTGCTGATTGTTAAAGTTCCTCTTTCAGCTTCCGCTGCCTTTACCGCAATGGCCGCAGTCTCTTCTGCCTCTTCTTCTGTCCGGATTGTTTCCGAACTGCTGCACCCGCTAAAAATCAAAGATGCTGCCATCAGAAGTGAAATTCCTTTTATTCCCTTCTTCGTTTTCATGATTCCTCCTTAAATGCCTGCCAAACAAATCTTCGCACAGCAATTCGAAATACTGACTCAGCTTCGACTTGCCTGAAAAATGTTCTCAATCAACCTATATTATAGTAGCTTTCCCCTTTCATTCAGTCAATTAAAAAAGTCTAAACTTTCAATGATAAAGAAAAAAGAACCGATTAATAATATAGTGTCATTAAGCCATTCCCCATAGGGATATCTTCTCTCAAAAAACAGGCAGAAACATTAGGGGACATAATGCCGGCGCAGCAGTCGGCATCCTCACTCCATCATGGAATCCAGCATCGCCATCCGATCTTCCATCTTCTTTCGCTCTTTTAAGATACACTCCGTCAGCCCCTCGGCGATCTGCGTCATATCCGGGTCCGGATTCGCTTTCAGGCAGGTGTTCACCCACTTTTCGGGAATGCCGTCAATGCCGTTATAGGCGCCCGCGATGTAGCCCGCCATGCAGGCGATGGTGTCACAGTCCCGTCCGAAGTTTGCCGCGCCGATAATGGTTTTCACATAATCGCCGCCCGCATTGACAAACATGCCGATGGCACAGGGAATGGATTCATAGGCTTCACAGCTGCTGGCATGGCGTCCGTCGCTGTCCGCCTCCCGGCCTCTGCCGCTCCAGTCGATGATCAGCTGATCATAATAGAGCTTCGTCAGCTCTTCGCTGTCTTTGGCCTGCCTTGCCAGTTCCACTGCCAGCACCATGGGTTTATACATCCGGCTGAACTTTCCGCCGGGGATATTTTCGATCGCCGCGTCCACGATGCTGTCCACGGTAGCATCGGGCTTAAAGGCTTCCGCCACAGCTGCTGCGATAATGCCTGCCGCATCTCTGGAGTGATCCCAATGCAGCAGTGATATCACATCATAGGCATCCAGCGAAGCCTGGTAGGGATCGCAGGCATTGATGATGCCGATGGGTCCGATACACATGGCGGAGGAATTGTCTCCGATGTTTCCCTCTCCCACCATACGGGCAGGCCGATAGGTCAGCATCAGCTTGCGGTAAGAAGAAGTGACGGACTCCCAGCCGCGGCTGATATCGCACTCCTTCATCCAGTAATCGGCCAGATCCTCACAGTTGATGCGGCCGCCCTTATCAATGATGCAGCGGGCGTTGAGCAGCGCAAAATAGGTGTCATCCGTATGGCTTCCCGCATCATAGGACCAGGCGTAGGAAGAATTTTTTTCCGGCTGAAAAAAATCCGCAGGACGGCTCCTGTAATCGATCAGATCCGTCACGGGGCCGCCGTGAAGCTTGCGGATAAAATCCGCATGCATGGTCTCAATGGGCCCGCCGAAGGCATCGCCTACAGCGCCTCCCATCACACAGCCGAACACTTTTTTGAATAATAAGGAATCTCTGTTCATATGTTGCCTCCTTCTGCCCGCTTTTTATAAGCGGTGCTTCCCAATCATTTTTCTGTTCTCATCCAGACTGCAAATTCGTCCTGTGCCGGATTTTTACCGCCTGCCGAAGCGTAATCCGTCACCCTCGTTTTTCCGTTGTCTTTTTCCAGACAGAGCATCACATTCTCCTGGCTGTCACAGCGCACAAACCGCAGCTCATCGCCGGGCCTGATCACCACCTCCGACAGCGGCGTGCCAAAGCGGGTATCCGCTGCCATCAACACCGGACCGTAATGCATCTCTGCATATTCCTCTTCTCCGATTTTTTCCCGGTTCATGCGGACGCTGAAAGGAACGGTCAGGCGCACGATGGTCTTTTTGCAGATTTCCACAGGATAAAAACCGGGCTCTGCCGTTGCGCAAAATCCTGCTTCACCTTCCGGCATCACCTCGACAAAGCCTTCCTTTGCCCAGCCCGGAATGCGCAGCATCAGGGTAAAGGATGCGTTTTGGGCGGGCAGACATTCAAAGCTCACCTCGCTGTGACGGGGCCAGTCCGTGGTCTGGCGGATCACAAGATCCTCCGACTGATACTCGGAAGAAGCGTAAAATACCGGAATGACCTGATTTTCATGCCGACAGTAGGCTGCTCTGGGCAGATTGGAAAACAGCACATAGCCCCGGTATCGGCAGCACTGATAAAGACCGCGTTCCGTCCGGTACACCTTCTGTCCCACATTGCCCTGATAATAGGCAAAATCCGTTCCGTCGGGAGAAAGAGACCCCAGCATGTGGTTAAAAAGCGTGCGTTCCAGCGCATCGCCGTACTCTGCTTTGGGTTCTAAAAACATCAATGCCAGCGTCAGCTCGGCCCATCCCACTGCCACGCAGTTTTCGTTGGGCTTTGTGTCGGTGGGCAAAATCATGGCGCCGTTGCCGCCCTCTGTCCACCATTCGCTGACGGTTCCGCAGCCGGTGTTGCGGATCTGGGTTTCCCACAGCTGCTTCCAGTAGCGCCGTGCGGCATCAATGGCGCGCCCATCCTTCTGGGAAACGCCCCACTCGATGAGCCCCAGATAAACCGTGATCATTTCAATTCCCTTGCGGCTTCGAAGCTTCATCAGGTCCTCAAAATTCACCACATCCATATCGGTGCCTTCCAGGTAGTGAAGCAGCCATAAAAGAAACTCCTTCACCCTGGGATTTTTGCATCGCTCATAGAGGGGAACCAGCGCCAGGATGGCGGTGATATGCTGACTGCCGCCGTTGCCGCCGTTTAAAATGTCCTCCTTGCCCGCTGCCGGACCGCCGATGAAGGACTCCACGATCCAGTCTCCCGCCTTTTGCGCACAGACAAGGGCCTGATCGGCGCTTTTTCGAAAGGCTTCTGCCGCCTCTTTTCCGGCGGACACCGCTCTTTCATAGGAAAGAAGCCCGTAAATGGTGAAGGCGGTGCTCCACACGCCGAACACTTCCGTCTCATGGCCCGGCTCCAGCGCGCCCAGATAGCCGCTCTCCCACTGATACCGGGCAATGCCGTCCACCACAACTGCCGCATTTTCCAGGGCTCTGATATCCCGCTCCTGCTCATAATAGGTAGCGCACAAATCCAGATATTTTCCGGCAAACTCCGGTTCATCCCAGATCAGCTCATGATAGCCCCTATAGACTTCTGCATGAACTTTCGGATCGATGTTGTAAAAGTTTTTCAAAAGCTTCTCATAGGCTTCTCCAAGAACCCCTTTTTTCAGTGTACAATGAGCTTTTGCGTTCATGAAAACTCCTCCTTGATTCCAAAATCCGGCATTGTATCTGCTCCCTCAAAGGCGGCAGCGCATTCCTTCAGCTGTCCTGTGGTGCTGCAGGATACGATGGGAACAGCAGGGAAATCCTGCTGCACAAAATACTGCAAAGAAAGCTCTGTCACGCTGCGCCCGGTCTGTGCTGACAGCGCCTGCAGACGGTCACAGATACGGTCATTTATGCTGTTTTGGTAAACGGCCTGTAAATCTGCCGGAAGGGCTGCACCGGCCGCTCTTTTCGCGAAATATCCTTTGGCCTGGGAGGAATAGCACATGGCCGCCAGACCATTCTTCTTATGATATCGGTATGTATCGGCATCCATCGTCACATAATCGTCGGGAATTCCCGTCTTGTTGATCCGGGCCAGACTCCACATCAGCTGATTCACCGAAAATCCTTCCTGCCCATGGCTTTTGGCATAGTCGTTCGCTTCCCGCATCCGCGCAAGACTCCAGTTGGAACAGCCGATAGCCTTCACTTTTTTCTCCCGGATCAGTTCGTTCATGAATTCCACAATTTCTCCCGCCGGCAGCGCGGTATTATCCCTGTGTAAAAAGTACAGATCAATGTAGTCCGTTTTCAGGTATTCCAGGCTTTCTTCGATGTCACAGCGCACCTGCTTACGGGTCACTCTGCTGACCGAAGGATTCGCCAGATCGAAGTGACCTCCCTTGGTGGATAAAACAATATCCTCACTGTTGTGGACAGCGATCCATTCTCCCACAATCTTTTCACTGCGGCTCTTTTCTACGGGAACCCAGTCATTATATACATGGGCGGTATCGATGAAGTTGCCGCCCATCTC
>JAFUMV010000135.1 GCA_017482485.1 Lachnospiraceae bacterium | reverse complement strand
GACATGATTCCGGATCTGGTGGACAAGTTCACAACCAGAAAGGATGAAGAGATGATGAGCGACGAGGACGCGGTGGACGCAGCTTTCCCGGACGAGGCGAAGTGATATCCGCTGCATTCCTTCAAACGAGGTTTCTTCTGCTGAAAATCATCATTTCATAAAAACTGCATATGATAAATAAAAGAGTATGAGGAGTGTTACGATATGTGTCGGGTTATTGCCTTTGCGATATTCTGGATCGCGGTGGGAATGCTTCTCATGCTCTTTTTTCGATACAGAATCATCGGCGCCATCTTCGCGGTGCTTTTGCTGGTAGTGAGTTATTTTGTGATGGGAAAAGAAGACTGGTGAAGGTAAGAACTTCTGGGCAAAAGAAAAAAGACTACTGAAACAGTAGTCTTTTCATCTTCATAATTAAGCTCTTTCAACTCTGCCGGATTTCAGACAGCTTGTACAAACGTGCATTCTCCGTGCAGCACCGTTAACTTTACATTTAACGCTTCTAACGTTGGAATTCCAGATACGGTTTGTTTTTCTATTGGAATGGCTAACGTTGTTACCAAAATGAGCGCCTTTGCCACAAATATCGCATTTTGCCATGATTGCACCTCCTCAAACTATATTAGTCGTTTGACTGACAACATCAGTATGATATCAGAATTTGAATCATTTGGCAAGTGAAATATTATCAAATTTTTAAAAAGTTAAAATAATTATTCCCTTTTTGTGGGAAAGCGGTTATAATAACAATAGATTTTTATGGAAAAAAGGAGGTAACCACATGAAGGGCTCTTCTATGACAACTCATATGGGCAGTATTACGATTGATAATGAAGTGATCAGCCAGTATGCAGGTACCGTTGCGATGGAATGTTTCGGTATCGTTGGCATGGGCGTTACGGTAAAGGGCGGTCTTGTTAAGCTTTTGAAGAAGGACAGCATTACAAAGGGTATCGCGGTGGCATTAAATAATAACAAGCTTACTCTGGATTTTCATGTTATCGTAGCTTACGGCGTGAGCATTCTTGCGGTAGCTGATAATCTGATCAGCAATGTAAAATATAAGGTAGAGGAATTCACCGGCATTGAAATAGAGAAAATCAACATCTATGTAGAAGGTGTACGAGTGATTGATTAAGGAGGACTTAACCGTGGCAGCAAATACGATTGATGCTAAGATGCTCGCAAAGATGTTCTTAGCCGGTGCCAAGAATCTTGAAAATAAGAAGGAATGGATCAACGAACTGAATGTATTCCCGGTTCCCGATGGTGATACGGGTACCAATATGACTTTGACGATTATGTCAGCCGCTAAGGATGTAGCGGCGATGGACGCGCGCAACGATGTGGACATGATGTCTTTGGCAAAAGCAATTTCATCCGGTTCTTTAAGAGGAGCAAGAGGAAACTCGGGCGTTATTTTATCCCAGCTTTTCCGTGGGTTCTGCAAAGCAATACGGGATTATGAGACCATTGATATCCCGCTTCTTGCAACAGCTGCAGAACGCGCAGTGGAGACCGCTTATAAGGCGGTCATGAAGCCGAAGGAAGGTACAATTCTCACCGTAGCCAAAGGCGCTTCCTTAAAGGCAAGAGAGCTGGCGGATGCCGGTGAAACCGATATGGAGAAATATATCAGTGAGATCCTCAGTCATGCGGATTATGTGCTCAGCCAGACCCCTGAGATGCTTCCTGTTTTAAAGCAGGCAGGTGTAGTTGACTCCGGCGGACAGGGTCTTATGCAGGTCTTAAAGGGTGCTTATGAGGCATTTCTGGGTAAGACGGTTGATTTTAAGCTGGAGAGCACTGCAGTGACCGCAGGAGCGCCTTTTGCAGCGTCCAACGCATCTGCGCAGGCTGAGGCGGATATCAAGTTCGGTTACTGTACCGAGTTTATTATCATGCTGACGAAGACTTTCAATATCAAACAGGAAATGGATTTCAAGGCATATCTGGAATCCATAGGTGATTCTATTGTTGTAGTTGCGGATGACGATGTCGTGAAGGTTCACGTACATACCAACGATCCCGGTCTGGCAATCCAGAAGGCGTTGAAGTATGGTGCACTTTCCAATATGAAGATTGACAACATGCGTCTGGAGCATCAGGAAAAGGTGATCAAGATGAGCCAGAAAGCGGAAGAAGAAGCTGCTGATCGTGTCGCGGCACCTGTTTCCCAGCCTGCAGCAGAGAAGAAGGAAGTAGGGTTTATTGCGGTATCTGTCGGTGAAGGCATCAATGCCATCATGAAGGATCTGGGCATTGATTATATCATTGAGGGCGGACAGACCATGAATCCCAGCACAGAAGATGTGCTTACAGCTATCGAACAGGTAAATGCCGAGACCGTTTTTGTCCTTCCCAATAATAAGAACATTATCCTGGCCGCGAATCAGGCTAAATATATGACTGAGGATAAGAGAATCATCGTTATTCCTACGAAAACCATAGCGCAGGGAATCACAGCGGTGATCAATTATGTTCCCGATATGAGCGCGGAAGAGAATGAAGCTGCGATGACGGAAGCGATCGGAATGGTTAAGACCGGTGAAGTGACCTATGCGGTTCGTGATACAATTATTGATGATTACGAAATCAAACAGGGCGACTATATGGGAATTGATGATGGCGGTATTAAAGCTGTCGGACAGGCTATCGAAAGCGTCACCCTCAATATGATCGAGAAGATGATGGATGAGGATCAGGAACTGATCAGCATTTATTACGGTCAGGAGACCACAGAAGAAGACGCGGTTGCCTTAAAGGAAAAGGTGGAAGAGAAGTATCCTTCCTGCGATGTGGAACTGCAGTATGGCGGTCAGCCGATTTACTATTATATTGTATCTGTTGAGTAATCCATGAAAATAACTGATAACATTTCAACATTAAAAGGCGTAGGGGCGAAAACCACTGCGCTTTTTTCAAAACTGCAAATTGAAACCATCGAACAGCTCATTCACTGTTATCCAAGAGATTATGATCATTTTGAATCTCCTGTCAGCGTAAATGAACTTATTCCGGGTAAAATTATGTCCGTATGCGCCTGTGTGATCGGAACTCCTTCCATGATCCGGGCAAAGTCGATGGTGATTACTCACGCGAATGTGGGAGATGCTACGGGCAACATGAGAATGTCCTGGTTTCGTATGCCCTATATCAAAAATTCGCTGATTCCCGGAACCTTTCATGTTTTTCGGGGAATGGTAAAAAACGGAGCAAAGAATACGCTTGTGATGGAGCATCCAAGAATATTTTCTCAGGAAGAGTATGCAAAGCTTGCGGGAACCTGGCAGCCAAGATATCCTTTAACAGCAAAGATCACCAACAACATGTTTTCCAAATGCATGAAACAGGCTCTGGAAGCCATATCACTGACGGATTATATGACAGAGGAGCTGAGGATACAGTATCGCCTGCTGCCTTTAGAGGATGCCCTGAAAAAAATTCATTTTCCTGCCGGTGCAGAAGATGTGCAACTGGCGAGAAGGCGGCTTGTATTTGATGAATTTCTCGCCTTTTTGGTACAGATCAAAAGACAGAAGCTGCTCAATGACCAGGTGATTGTGGAGCGGCCCCTGCAGCCTGTAAAGGATACCGATCGGTTGATTGCAGGCCTTCCTTATGCATTAACCGGCGCACAAAAGAAAGTCTGGTCGGAAATCGAAAGGGATCTTCAAAAGCATGTGGCGATGAACCGTCTGGTACAGGGAGATGTGGGAAGCGGTAAGACTATTCTGGCTTTTTTAGCCCTTCTGATGTGCGCAGCAAACGGAAGGCAGGGCTGTCTTATGGCGCCTACAGAGGTACTGGCAAACCAGCATTTTGAGGCCTTGCAGGAAATGACAATCCGACAGGAGCTCTGTATTCGGCCGGTGCTTTTGACCGGATCCATGACTGCAAAGCAGAAACGGGAAGTATATGCAAAGATTGCGTCAGGAGAGGCTAACGTAATTATCGGTACCCATGCGCTGATTCAGGACAAGGTGATATATCGGGATCTGGCTCTGGTGGTGACAGATGAACAGCATCGGTTCGGCGTGCGTCAAAGAGAGCTTCTGGCCAGAAAAAGAGAAAGTAAATACTGTAATCCGGATTATATGGAAAAAGACAGTGAAAATGCGCAGGAGGACGGCGCACATGTTCTGGTCATGAGCGCCACGCCGATTCCCAGAACGCTTGCAATTGTGCTCTATGGAGATCTTTCTGTCTCAATCCTGGATGAAATGCCGGCCAACCGCCTCCCCATCAAAAACTGTGTGGTGAACCCTTCTTTTCGGAAAAAGGCCTATGCTTTTATTGAAGATCAGGTATCCCAGGGACGACAGGCCTATGTGATCTGCCCCATGGTGGAGGAAGGGGAAATGGAAGGCGTTGAAAATGTGCTGGATTATACGGAAAAACTCAAAAGCACACTTTCCCGGGATATTCGGATTTCTGCGCTGCACGGGAAGATGAAACCTGCCTTAAAGCAACAAATCATGGACGATTTTGCCGCCCGCAAAATCGATGTACTGGTGTCCACCACGGTCATTGAGGTGGGAATCAATGTTCCGAATGCTACCGTGATGCTGGTGGAAAATGCGGAACGTTTCGGACTGGCTCAGCTTCACCAGCTTCGGGGACGCGTAGGGCGGGGCAAAGATCAGAGTTTCTGTATTTTTATGACCGGGGACGATAGCGGCGGCAAGAATAAGCGTTTGGATGTATTGAATAAATCCAATGACGGATTTTATATTGCAAATGAGGATTTAAAGCTCAGAGGTCCCGGAGATCTGTTCGGCATCCGTCAAAGCGGTGAGCTGGAATTTGCGCTGGGAGATATTTATCAGGACTCCAATGTACTTATGGAGGCGAGCGAGCTTGCAGACCGCATCTTAAACGGCGAGGTTGTGCTGGCGGAAGAAAAAATGGGACTTTTTCATAAGGAAATCGACTACAGAACGATTTAAACTTTCCAAAATCGAACATATGTGTTATAATACGACCAGTATTGATTCAGAAGTGAGGTAGAAAAATGGCTGCAAATACGACATATGATGCTTCCAGCATCACCGTGCTGGAAGGGTTGGAAGCTGTCCGCAAACGGCCGGGCATGTATATCGGAAGTGTTTCCACAAAGGGATTGAATCATCTGATTTATGAAATTGTGGACAATGCTGTGGACGAGCATCTGGCTGGATACTGCAGCCTGATTACCGTAATCCTGGAAGCGGACGGATCTGCAACGGTCATCGATAATGGCCGCGGTATTCCTGTGGGAATGCATGAAAAGGGCATCAGTGCAGAGCGACTGGTTTTCACAACGCTTCATGCCGGCGGTAAATTTGACAATAATGCTTATAAGACAAGCGGCGGTCTGCATGGTGTGGGCTCTTCGGTTGTAAATGCCCTTTCTACAAGGTTGACCATACAGGTCAAAGATGGAAAGAATATTTATCAGGACAGTTATGCCCAGGGAAATCCAACCACAGAACTGATGAACGGACTCCTTCCTGTGATCGGAAAGACGAAGGAAACGGGAACAACGATCAATTTTCTTCCGGATGATACCATATTTGAAAAGACCCGCTTCAAAGAAGATGAAGTAAAAAGCCGTCTTCACGAAACCGCCTATTTAAATCCTGCACTTACCATTCACTTTGAAGACCGCCGAAAGCAGGAACCGGAAGTCATCGAATATCATGAACCGGAAGGTATTGTAGGATTTATCAAAGATATCAATAAAAATGATGAGCCCGTTACGGATGTCATTTATTTTAAAGGGGAAAGTGAAGGCATCGAAGTGGAAGGTGCCTTTCAGTACATCAATGAATTTCATGAAAATGTGCTGGGATTTTGCAATAACATTTATAATGCAGAGGGCGGTACTCATCTGACGGGCTTTAAGACTCAGTTTACGATGATTATCAACAGTTATGCCCGAGAGCTCAATATTTTAAAGGAAAAGGATGTGAATTTCACCGGTGCTGACGTGCGAAACGGTATGACTGCGGTGATTTCCATCAAACACCCGGATCCCAGATTTGAAGGACAGACGAAGACCAAGCTGGACAATCAGGATGCTGCAAAGGTAGTCAGCAAGATCGTGGGAGAAGAGCTGCCGCGCTATTTTGACCGTAATCTGGAAACGTTAAAGAATGTGATCGGATGCGCCGAGAAAGCGGCTAAAATCAGAAAGACAGAAGAGCGCGCCAAGACCAATCTTTTGACCAAACAGAAGTTTTCTTTTGATTCAAACGGAAAGCTGGCTAACTGTGAGTCCCGCGATGCCAAAAAGTGCGAAATATTTATCGTTGAGGGTGATTCTGCGGGCGGTTCTGCCAAAATGGCCAGAAACAGGATGTATCAGGCCATTCTTCCTATAAGAGGTAAGATTCTGAACGTGGAGAAGGCCAGCATAGATAAGGTACTTGCCAATGCGGAGATCAAAACCATGATCAACGCTTTCGGCTGCGGATTTTCCGAAGGCTACGGCAATGATTTTGATATTTCCAAGCTGCGTTACGACAAGATCATCATCATGGCAGATGCGGACGTGGACGGTGCACATATTTCAAATCTTTTGCTGACACTGTTTTACCGTTTTATGCCGGAGCTGATTTTTGAGGGACATGTTTATATTGCCATGCCTCCCTTATATAAAGCGATGCCTTCCAAGGGCAAAGAAGAATATCTTTATGATGATAAGGCTCTGGAGCGCTATCGGAAGCGTCACAAGGGCTCCTTCACCCTGCAGCGATACAAAGGTCTCGGTGAAATGGATGCCCAGCAGTTATGGGAGACGACTCTGGATCCTGAGACAAGATTGTTAAAGCTTGTGGAAATTGAGGATGCCAGAATGGCTTCTGATGTGACGGCAATGCTGATGGGAACAGATGTCACTCCGCGAAAAGCTTTCATCTATCAAAACGCCCAGGAGGCGGAACTGGATATTTAAATATTATTGTACATAAAAGGGGTTAGAAGTCATGGATGACAGAATCATAAAAACAGAATATTCCGAAGTGATGCAGAAGTCTTTTATCGACTACGCCATGAGCGTCATCACTGCCAGAGCACTGCCGGATGCAAGGGATGGATTAAAGCCCGTGCAGCGGCGTGTCCTTTATGATATGTATGAACTGGGAATCCGATATGACAAGCCTTTTCGAAAAAGTGCCCGTATCGTTGGTGATACCATGGGTAAATATCACCCTCACGGTGACACCTCCATTTATGATGCTCTGGTTGTAATGGCACAGGATTTCAAAAAAGGACAGCCTCTGATTGAAGGACACGGCAACTTCGGCAACATTGAAGGTGACGGTGCTGCTGCAATGCGTTATACGGAAGCTCGTCTTCACAAGATTACGCAGGATGCTTTTCTTTCCGATCTGGACAAAGATGTGGTGGATTTTATTCCAAACTTTGATGAGACGGAAAAAGAGCCTTCTGTTCTTCCCTGTAAGATTCCAAATCTTCTGATAAACGGTTCTGAGGGTATCGCTGTCGGTATGACCACCAGCATTCCGCCCCACAATCTGGGCGAAGTGATCAATGCGGTCAAGGCCTATATGCTGGATGAAAACATTTCCACAAAAGAGCTGATGCGCTATATTCAGGGGCCGGATTTTCCTACCGGCGGTATTGTAACGAATAAGGATGATCTTTTACAGATCTATGAAACAGGAACCGGAAAGATCAAGATCCGTGGCCGTGTGGAAACGGAAAAAGGGAAAAACGGGAAGACCAATGTTGTTATTACAGAAATTCCCTATCCCATGATCGGCGCCAATATCGGTAAGTTTTTGTCTGATGTGGCGGCTCTTGCGGAATCCAAAAAGACAAATGATATTGTTGATATATCCAACCAGTCCTCCAAAGAGGGGATCCGCATTGTCATCGAATTAAGAAAAGATGCGGACGTGGATAATTTCATCAATATGCTCTACAAGAAAACAAGACTGGAAGATACATTCGGCGTCAATATGCTGGCAATAGCGGACGGACGTCCGGAAACCATGGGCTTAAAACAGATCATCAAAGCGAACGTGGATTTCCAGTTTGATGTAAACAGGCGCAAATACGAAACACTTCTCGCAAAAGAACAGGAGAAGAAGGAAGTACAGGAAGGACTGATCAAGGCATGCAATGTGATTGATCTGATCATTGAGATCCTGCGCGGCTCCAGAGACAGGGCGATGGCAAAAGCATGCCTGGTGGACGGCATCACCGAAGGAATCAAATTTAAATCAAAAGAATCCGCAGTTATGGCGGCTTATCTTCGCTTTACGGAAAACCAGGCTAACGCGATTCTGGATATGCGCCTGTATAAGCTGATTGGTCTGGAAATCGAAGCCCTGATCAGCGAACATGAAGAAACGCTGTCTAATATTTATCGCTATGAAGATATTCTGGAGCGGAAAAGCTCTATGGCACAGGTCATCATGAATGAGATGGATGCCATGAAAAGAGAATTTTCGCAAAAAAGAAGGACCATTATCGACAATCTGGAAGAGGCTGTTTTTGAAGAAAAGAAAGCGGAGGAAATGGACATTTACTGTCTGGTGGACCGTTTCGGTTATACCAGAACTGTTGATGTGGCAACTTATGAGAGAAATCAGGAGGCTGCCAATGCAGAAAACCGCTTTGTTTTCCCCTGCAAAAATACGGGCAGAATCTGTCTGTTTACCAATACGGGACAGCTTTATACCGTGAAGGTTTCCGACATTCCTTTCGGAAAATTCAGAGATAAAGGAATTCCGCTGGATAATGTAAGTAACTTTGATTCTTCGAAGGAACAGCTTCTTTTGGCGGCAAGCCAGAGCGACCTGAATCTATATCGGCTGTTGTTTGTGACAAAGCAGGCGATGGCAAAGATTGTGGACGGCGGAGAATTTGATGTGATGAAGCGCACCGTAGCGGCCACGAAGCTATCCGATGGAGATGAAGTGGTAGATGTGACGGTTTACAAGGAACAGAAGAATATTATTTTACAGTCAAAAGAAGGACTTTTTTTACGTTTTGCGGTGGAGGAGATTCCGGAAAAGAAGAAGGCAGCTGTTGGTGTGCGGGCTATGAAGCTTTCGGACACGGATGAAATCGAAGCGGTATACTATACAAAGACTTCGGATGATCTTTCGATTCAATATAAGAGCAGGACACTTGTGCTCAATCAGCTAAAAGCTGCAAAGAGAGATACGAAAGGAACAAAAGTTAGAGGTTGACCTGTCCGCTGATATGCAGTATAACTGAGTATGATGGATACACAATAATGTGTTTCTGTAAAGGAGAATGTAGATGAGAGTGATTGCAGGAGAGGCCAGAAGCCTACCCTTAAAGACCCCCCAGGGTCAGGATACAAGACCCACCACAGACCGCATTAAGGAGACGTTATTCAATATGCTGCAGACCAAAATTCCCTGCGGTGTGTTTATTGACCTTTGCAGCGGCAGCGGTTCCATCGGAATTGAGGCAATCAGCCGTGGTGCCCGTAAGGCATACTTTGTGGAAAATGGAAGAGAGGCAGCCAAGTGCATCGCAGACAATCTTCGATTTACGAAATTTGAAAACAGATCCGTGCTGTTAAAGCAGGATGTTGTCAGTGCAATTTCTACCATTCATGAAAAGCATGCCGACATTATCTTTATGGACCCTCCCTATCAGGCCGGATTGGAAGCACCTGTGCTGGCGGCATTATTTCAGGCTCCCTATGTAGATGAGGATACGCTGATTATCATAGAGTCTGACCTGGATAAGGATTTTTCTTTTGCTGCCGATTATGGATTTACAGTGACAAAGGAAAAATGTTATAAAACAAATAAACATGTATTTTTAGCAAAGGACAACTGATATGAAGATAGCAATTTATCCCGGAAGTTTTGATCCGATGACCTATGGGCATCTGGATATCATTCACCGCGCAGCGTCTATTTTTGACGAATTAACCGTTGGTGTGCTGAATAATAAAGAAAAGACTCCATTGTTTTCGGTGGAAGAACGTGTTAAAATATTACAGGAGGCCACGAAAGATCTGCCCAATGTGAAAGTGGAAGCTTTCAGCGGCCTGTTAATTGACTATGCGAAGACAAAAGACATCCATGTTTCTGTACGTGGACTGCGCGCAATCACTGATTTTGAATATGAACTTCAGATTGCGCAGACCAACAAACTGCTTTCCGGCGGTTCCCTGGATACCATATTTCTGACCACAAGTCTGGAATATGCGTATTTGAGCTCTTCCAGCGTCAAGGAAATTGCAAGCTTCAACGGCGATATTTCAAAATGTGTACCGCCTTTTGTGGCGAAGCTTGTATATCAAAAGTATGGGCATATCAAATAGATCATGCAGAAAAGAGGATAGAATGAGCAGCAGAATCGAACAGTTAATTGATGAAATAGAGGAATACATTGACAGCTGTAAATATCAGCCCCTTTCCAATCAGAAGATTATTGTAAATAAAGATGAAATCGATGAGCTTTTAAGAGAGCTTCGCATGAAGACACCGGAAGAAATCAAGCGTTATCAGAAGATTATCAGCAATAAAGAAGCTATCTT
>JAFUMV010000134.1 GCA_017482485.1 Lachnospiraceae bacterium | reverse complement strand
AGTATCTGAGCAAGAATTATCATACCGACAGCATTGCGTCGATCATGGATGCGAAAGAAGAATATTGGGATTATTTATCTGCAATGGACGGGCATCGAAGCGTTTACAATCAGATGGTAGTCATAGCTGAAAATAAGGAAATGTGGGTGGAAAACCCGGATTACGCAAATGATCTTTATCAGTATGCAGTCGCTGACCTTGACCATAACGGCAGGTATGAGATCATCGTGGCAAACCATGGCGGTACGGGGCGTTATACTTACAGCAGATTCTTTGAAATCAATGAACATTACGATGGCTTGACAGAATGTGAAACAGACTTTGTGGAGGGTGATTCCCAACCGGATCTGATTTCTACAGAGCTGACAACTTATATGGATGATAATGGCGGGTTCCATTATGTGGTATATGACATATTAAGAAACGGTGCAGCAGAGTATTATGAAAACTATCGTGAGCTGGTGCTGAAAGAGGGCAAGATCACATTAATTCCGATTGCGTACAGAACGACCATATATGGAGAGGAGACGCAGTCGATTATCTGCAAAGATTCCGATGGTAATGCTATTTCTGAAGAAGACTTTGTAAATGCTGCAAAGACGTATTTTGCAGGATATCAGGAAACCGTGACAAAGTTGGGATGGCAGGATGTAAACGATCTTGAGACGGAGCCCGAGAAAATCGTCGCGCAGCTGCAGGAATCTGCGGAAGTATATGCAAATAGCGGACAATAAAGAGGAGAAGGAGGAAGCATTTTTTAAAGCATTAAGAAACCTGAAGGAGTTTCGCAGAGAATGCCATATCCGTGTGTGGCTGTGTCAGATTGAGGCGTTTGTCTTGTCAAAACAGTTCATTTATTCTTGACAAATATATATCGCAGTGCTCAGTGTACAATGGCCTTTTTAAATTCTTTCTTAAGATTTTGGGGAATGGTTGACAAAAATGCCTACATCGTGTAGTCTTATATCAAGGCCTACAAGCTGTAGGCGCTTTGGAGGTATTACCATGAATGATATAAGATTAGGAGAAGTAGAATCCATATTTGCAGATATTATCTGGGAAAATGAGCCTTTGACGCCGGGAGAATTGTTCAAACTTGCAGCAGAGAAACTGGAATGGAAACGCCAGACGACAGATACAGTGTTGAAACGATTATGCGATAAAGGGATATTTAAAAAAGAGGGTAAAACTATTTCATCGCTGATCAGCAGGGATGAGTTTTATGCGCGGCAGAGCGAGAAGCTTATCAATGATGCCTTTGAAGGTTCCCTGCCGGCATTTCTGGCAGCCTTTGGCTCCAGAAAAAAACTGTCCGAGGATGAAATAGATGAGCTGAAAGCAGTCATCGAGAATATGCGGAGGTAGTATATGGGGTGGTACGAAATTTTTCTAAAGATACTGAATATGAGTATAACTGCCAGCATTATGATTTTATTTGTGCTGCTGGTAAGACTTGTCTTAAAAAAAGCACCAAAGTTTTATTCCTATGTATTGTGGTTGGCAGTATTGTTTCGTTTGCTCTGTCCGATATCAATATCGGCACCTGTGTCTCTCCTGGGAGCATTTGATGTGCCTGCAATAGAAAGCACTGCAAGTACCAGTACCATAGAATATATTCCGGCAGATATCGTACATACGGAATATCCGGAAGTGAACCTTCCGATTGGCGGCATGAGTGGAGTTATAAATGAATCACTTCCACAGGGCGAAGAACAGCTTGCAGCAGATCCGCTGGAAGCGCAAACCTCAATCATTACTTATATCTGGCTCCTGGGTGTCGCTGGTATGGTAGGATATGCCATTGTTTCCTATTTCAGGCTGAGAAAGAAGCTTGCTTCTGCACTTCACATAAGAAAGAATATTTTTCTTGCAGATCACATACCTTCTTCCTTTGTCATAGGGATTTTACGGCCACGGATTTATCTGTCATCCGGCCTCACGGAAAAGGAACAGGAATATATTATCCTGCATGAACAACACCATATGAAAAGGTGTGACCATATTTTTAAAGCACTGGCATTTGTGGCGCTTTCTATCCACTGGTTTAATCCATTGGTATGGGCATCCTTTATTCTGTCATCCAGGGATATGGAAATGAGCTGTGACGAAGCTGTCATAAAGAAGATGGGGGAGGAGATCCGGGCGGATTATTCTACATCCCTGTTAAACCTGTCCACAGGACAGAGACTCTCTCTTGGAACGCCTCTTGCTTTTGGCGAGGGGGATACGAAGGGGAGAATAAAAAATCTGGCCCGCTGGAAGAAGCCAAAGATTTGGATTACCATAACAGCCGGGATGGTATGTATCGTGGTCATTCTGGCATGTATGCTCAATCCCAAAGAAGAACTTCTGAATAACCCGGAAGAGCCCGGAGATCTTTCTTCTGCGGAGGAACCATATATCTTAGAGACCTTTGAAAAGACTGCTTCGCTGGAAGAGCTTGAAAGAAGCTTTGCACTGGGCAGGAGTGGATTCGTACTACTTATTACAAAATGAGTGACGGTAGTTGGAAGACGGACGAATATGTATACCAATATCGTTTGGAGGTTTCCGGAAGACTGAATAATGCAGCGAAAGATACGACTTATATTATCTTAAGTAATGAGAAGGGTATCACTTTTGAACAGGCATGGAAAGCCAGTGGGTTCAGCAGTAACATGAATGATTATTTTGACCCGGAAGATGCTGTGATAGTAGGCACTATCCTTCATGAAACACCAACTTCTCTGGAGACAGCTATCTCTAAAGCTATTTTAGAGCATGCCAATAATCATTATTCAGAACAGGAGGGTTACTTTGAGTGTGAGAGCCATGTGATTTTTTCCACGGAAGCGCAAAATCCGGCATCTTCAGGCGATAATGGAAAGGAAAATGTGACGGTTTATGCTATGGTATTGACCCAGACCTATGATTTGTCCAGCGGGGCCATCGTGGATGAGGGCGGAAGCCATATGCCGGCAGCAATCACATTTTCGATAGATGATACAGGTGCGTATGCGCTGGAAGAATACTGGATCCCGCTGGACGGCAGCGGATATGAACCATCCATCCGTGGAAAGTTCCCTGATCCTGTGGAAGAGGATGCCATGGATACGCAAAAGTATATTCTGGCACAGATTCAGGATTGCTATGCGCAGGCTGTTGAATACGGAAATCTGGGTACAGATGCGATTGTCAGGAAGCTGCTGGATGAAATCCTGGCATCACCGGGGCTGGAGGCGGAAAGCGGTCTGGCGCGATACATCCGGAATGAGAGTATCACATACCGGGAACTGACCTATTATGGGGCATACACCTTAAAAGCATGTTTCAAGGAATTCCTAAAAGGCGGACAGACGGATCTGCGCGGCCTCTTGATGGCGGAGGTTTGCCAGGATATCATGACGGGGTTCGGTGAAGCGTTGATTACGGATTATGAGCCGGCAAATGGTCAGGAGTGGTTTGATGCATGCAAAGAAAATGCGAGAAAACTGGAGGGACAGTATACGCAGGATGAGCTTGCAGAGCAGTATCCGGGATCCTGGCTTTTACTGAACATGATTACAGACTAGAAACGGAATCTTTCAAAGAATTTAATGAATTTGTGGTTTCGTTAGATTCCTTTCTCAGGGAATACAGAAACACCAAGCCGCTCTTTACCGTGGATTCAGGAATGACGGAGAATATGTGGGCGGTTGTTATTTTCGATGCTGTTCGATCCACTTTACTGCAAAATCCACAAGGATTCTCTGCTTCATACACGTTATGGTTGCGTTTCCTAAGGATACTTTACGCACAGCGCATTCCTTTTCAAAGGCTTTTCCGATTTCTTCAAAATCCTCACCATCTACAAAAAGAGTACTATATTTTTTCCATACGCGTTTTCCATTCTCCATGATTGCGCTGTATTCCGTGCTATTATGCTTTCCGGGGTACTCAGCTCTTGTATCTGCCAAATGCAGGGATGTGTTTTTATCATAACCTACGCCAATCAGCAGCACATATCCATCCAACTCATATAACTTGCCGATGGGGGAACCTTCACCAAAAATATTGGAAAGATCGTGGCCTTCAGTAAGATACAGGGCATGCTTCCCGTTGGCTGCCACAGAACGGGCCGGATGATCGCTTCGTAACGTACCTGGCCACCGACGAAACATCTCTGCAACAGCACCCATGGTGTTGGTGGGAGTGATGTCCTTGTTATATGCAGGCCAGTTGTCCCGAATCGTTTGCCACCAGGCTTCCGGTTCCTCCCAATGTACTCCTGCTGTGGGATCAAGGTTTTTCCACGACTGTGTTGGCATTATGATGGTTCCTTCATCGCCTACGCTTTCCAACAATGCCTCGATGACTACTTGTGCTCCGCCACATACAAAACCAAGGCTGCTTAGCGAGGTATGTACCATGATGGTCTGCCCCTTACTCACGCCAACCTGCTCCAATGCAGATAGGATATCTTCTTTCAATACGATTTTTCTTTCCATATTCACTATTCTCCGTTTTAATTTTAAACACCGGCTTCTAATTGCTTCATCCAGCGCCTGTTGCGAAATACGATCATAGAAATGCCAAAGCGGACACATTCTTCCAAAGAAAGAATGAAATAGACATAAGGAATTGACAGATTTAGAACAAACGCTGCCAGAAGTCCCAGAGGCACCCCAAAACACCAGGTTCCAATCAGATCAATATACATTACATATTTTGTACGTCCGCCGCTTCGGATAATACCTCCGCCCAGAATCATATTCAGCACCTTAAATGGAGCACCCAAAGCATAAGCGGTTAAGATTTGCACCGTTAACGCTTTTACGCTTTCTTCTACCTGATAGATTTCCACATAAAGGGAGCTTGTCAAAAACACTGCCGCAGAAAGAATTGCAGACCCGATTGCTCCATAAAGTATCAGCTTCTTGGAGGATACATAGGCATTCTCGTATTCCCCGTTTCCCAACTGTTTTCCGATAATTACGCTTGCCGCCTGAGACAGTCCGCAAAGTGCGCCGATCAGCAAACCCTGTATGGGATTTGTGAGCGTCATAGCAGCACTTGCATCAGTTCCCAAATGTCCATAAATTGCAGCATATACATTCTCCCCTAAACTCCAGGCAACCTCACACACAAGGATTGGAAGTAACATGGAAAGATACTGGCCCCAATTGAGTCTTGCTGTAACTTTCTGCGGCTCGCCCGACTTTACCGAGATTGTTTTTTCTTTTGACAGCATCAGAACCATCAAAAGGAAATTGGCATACTGGGAGATGACCGTAGCAATGGCAGCCCCCCGGATGCCCATTGAAGCAAAGCCGAACTTTCCAAAAATCAAAATGTAATTCAGTCCTGTGTTCAGCAGCGCTGATGCAAGGCTTGCATACAGGGGTAATCGGGGTTTGTCAGTGCAGCGAAGCAGTGTCGAAAGCAATGTTGCTCCTGCCAATGGGAGAAATGTGCCCGCAACGAGTGACAGGTAGGATGCTGCTTCCTGCTGTGTTCCTGGTTCTTTGGTATAAAACCCCATAATCTGTCCCGGAAACAGTGTGCATAGAACAGTAAAAATACCGGCTATTCCTGCACCGAGCAATAGATTTGTATAGAAGCTCCGCCGAACTTCCTGACTATTCTTTTGACCCAAATACTGTGAAATCATGATACCTGCTACCGCACCGACAGCAGAGATTACAACAGAGTAAATGGATGCAAATTTACCCGCAAGTCCGACCCCTGCAACACTGACACTTCCCAATTGCCCGATCATAATCTGGTCAACAATGCCGAAGGATGATTGGAGCATGGATTGCAGTGTGACAGGAATCGCAAGATTGCATACGGATTTGAAAAAAAGATTATTTTTCTCCATACAAGGGCTCCTTTCCTATTCATGCCTTCATTTTAGCGTTTGCTTTCCGGCATTTCAAAGGTTAAATGTGTAACCTTGTACAAAATTTGAGAGAATAAATTGTGCAAATATCCGATTATGCGTTGTTATTCATGTTTTCGTGTGCTCTTTCGTATCACCAGGGAAACCGGCAATCTGATCTCTGCATCAACGGGCTTTTTTTCTCTGAGTTCCTTCAATTTTTCAATCGCCAGCCTGGCGCGAACGGCACCATCCTGCCTTACGCTTGTCAATGGAGGGCAAACCATTCGGCACATGGGAATATCGTCAAACCCTGCAATCGAAATATCTTCCGGAACGGATATCCCTTGTTCATTCAGAAAACACATCATATCAATTGCATAATAATCGGAGGGAGCAAAAACAGCTGTTACATTTCTGATAATATCCAGATTTTTAAGATAAAATGTCCATCGTTCGTCCTTTCGCATCGGAATTACCAGAAAATCGACTGCCCCGGGAGAAAAGCCCTTATGAAATCCCTCCAGTCGTTCCTGATCAACGCCAATTTCGTTATCAGAAATACACAACGCTTTTTTATGTCCCAGCTCTCGAAAATGGGATCCAATCTGATGTCCTCCATCGAAATTATCTATGGTGATATTCACAATTCTATCGGGATTTTGACAAAAACCGTCATAGACAACGAAAGGGATTCTCATATGGTTACGCAGGTACATATAGTCCTGATCGCAAAAACCGATTATTACGATCCCGTCCATGTTCCACATGGACGCAAATTTGATAATCTCTTCAGCGCACTTTGCTTTTTTTACCATCATAAACTGGTTGCTGTTTTCAATTTCCGTAGAAAGGTAATTGAGCGAAGATGCAATGAAAAAGTCGTCCAAAGTATGCCCTTCGTATTTCTCGTGGTCATTTATAAAGACCCCTATAATTTTAGAGGAATTCTGGGCCAGCAGAATTTCTGCCAGATTTGGAATATACTGGCGTTCTTCAAGCAATGCCATAACTCGCCTGACAGTTTCATCCGAAATTTTCTTTGTCTTACCATGAATAACATTTGAAACGGTCGCGGTACTTAATCCCAATTCCTCTGCAATATCGCAAATCCTTACACGTTGTTCTTCCATACACATTTATCCCTTCCCACATTGTTTTACTATTTTCTACCTTTATTCTATCTGCTAACACCAAAAAGATCAAAGGTTATTCGCATAACCCGGCGGCATTGTCTCTGTAGTGAAGGAGGAACAAATTTAATGGCCTCACACCTTACAGCTTAACCGACTGACATTGGGAGAAAGCAGTAACGAAAGTCCGTATGGATTGGAGAACAGGAGAGTGTCAAATATTGACATATTTCGGAGCAACGTGCTATAGTTATTTCAGTATGACGCAGTAAAGCGCCTTCCAAAAATAAGGAGGAAGAGAAAAATGAAAGGTTTCTTCGGATGGTATAAAAAACATATCACTGCAGCAATCTTTACAGGTCTTGTACTGGGGATTTTGGCAGGCCTGTTCCTGGCAGTAAAATTCAGTTTCGTGCTTTCCGCAACACAGCTGCTCGGCGGCATTTACATGAATGCGCTGAACATGATGATCTTCCCGCTGGTTTTCTGCTCAATCATTATGGGCATCGCGAATATCGGAAATATTCGCACGACAGGTAAAATTACCGGTTATGCAATGTTGTATTTCTTATCCACCACAGCACTTGCAAGTTTTGTGGGCATTGTAATTCCCAGACTGATCAGACTTGGTCGGGGTGTTACCTTTGAAATGGCAGAATCCGACATTCAGGCAACCCAGATGACGAGTATTCTGGATACTATTAAAGGGCTGATTCCATCCAATCCGGTTGCTTCTTTTGCAAACGGCAACATGCTTCAGGTCCTGGTGTTTGCGGCAATTGTCGGCTTTACATGTATATCCATCGTCGACAAGGCTGAGCCTCTTTTGAAGGTGATTGATTCTGTGAATGAAGTGTGCTTGAAGGTGATCAGTATTGTAATGTATTTTACCCCTGTCGGTGTATTCTGTACGATCACGCCTGTAGTTGAAGCAAATGGGATCGAAACCATTATCACGCTTGCTACACAGCTTCTTATTTTGTATCTTGCATTCTTCGGATTTGCAATTATCGTGTATGGAGCTTCCGTGAAATTCCTTGGGAAGGAAAGTCCAAAGAAGTTCTTAAAGGCTATTATGCCTGCAGCCCTGAATGCATTCGGCACCTGTTCAAGTTCGGCTACCATTCCGATCAGTAAAAAATGCATGGAAGATGAGATGGGGGTTGACAATAAGATTACCAGTATCGTCATTCCTCTGGGGGCAACCGTGAACATGGACGCAGTCTCCATTTTGATGTCCTTTATGATCATGTTCTTTGCGAATGCCTGCGGTGTTGAAGTGAGCATTCCCATGATGATCGTGCTGCTGCTTGCAAATGTTTTGTTATCGGTTGGTACGCCTGGCATTCCCGGGGGTGCAATCGCATCTTTTGCAGCACTGGCGACAATGGCCGGTCTGCCTGCCGGGGTTATGGGTGTATACATCAGTATTAATACGCTTTGCGATATGGGGGCAACCTGTGTCAACGTTATTGGTGACCTTGCATGCTGTGCTGTTCTGAAGGAAAAGATTAAGCTGAATAAAGTCGAAAGTAAATAAGTTTCGCCCGGTAAATAAAACCGGGCGATTTAAGTTCAGCCTGCGCCATTTATAAAGCGCATCTACGGCGCTTTCCGGCGGCTTTAACGCTGACTTTGCTCATTTACGGGCGCTCTGGAGAGGTTTGTTTACAAAATAAAACAGTTGAGTTTTTAGGAAAGGGGACCAAAGATGAAGGTTGTTGTAATCGGCGGTGTGGCTGCCGGTACGAAAGCAGCGGCGAAATTAAAACGTGAAGATCGCAGTGCAGAAGTGATTCTTTATACGAAGAGTCGGGAAATTTCCTATGCGGGATGCGGACTTCCCTATTATGTGGGAGGCGTGATTGAATCGGATGAGGCTCTGATTGTCAATACGCCTGAAAAATTTCAGACATTGACGGGTGTGATGGTGGAGACTGAAAGTGAAGCGACTGCAGTCAATGCAGAAAAGAAAACCGTGCTGATTCAGAATCTGCGGGATCAGTCTGAAAAAGAAGTTTCTTATGATAAGCTGGTAATAGCGGTTGGTGCAAAGCCTGTTATTCCGGCCGTGGAAGGAACAGCTCTGGCAGGCGTATTTACAATGCGGACTCCTGAAGATGCGATCGCGGTAAGAGCGTATGCAGAGGAAAAAAACTGTCGCCGCGCGGTCGTTGTGGGAGGCGGCTTCATCGGCCTGGAAATTGCAGAGAATCTGATGGCGAAGGGGATTTCTGTGACGGTAATGGACATGGCTGATCAGATTATGCCCCAGGTTTTTGATCCTGAAATGGCTGATTATATGCGCCGTAAACTGCAGGAAAAGGGAATGCGTATCATGACCGGCGCTGCTCTAAGGGCGATTCTCGGAGAAGAGAAAGCGACAGGTGTACAGACATCAGGCGGCAGGGTGGATGCTGATCTGATTGTCCTTGCTGTTGGCGTAAAGCCTGCCACGGACTTTTTGGATAAAAGCGGTCTGGAGCTGGAAAAAGCCGCAGTTGTGGTGGACGAGCACATGCAGACGAATCTGAAAGATATTTATGCGGTGGGCGACTGTGCGATTGTAAAAAATCGAATGACCGGCAATATGCAGTGGTCGGCTATGGGTTCTACCGCCAACATCACGGGACGGTTGCTGGCAAAAAATATGGTCGGAAAAGACAATGCCTACACAGGCTGTCTCGGTACAGCAGTGGTTCGTCTGGCAGAGGATATGAATGCAGGACGCACCGGTCTGACCATGCAGCAGGCCCAAAAAGCCGGATATGAACCTGTGTCGGTTTTGTGTGTTGTGGATGACAAAGCGCATTATTATCCCGGAGCGGCGCCCTTTGTGATAAAACTGATCGCAGATGCAAAATCGCATAAGCTTCTGGGAATCCAGGTGATCGGTGCCGGTGCTGTTGACAAAATGGTGGATATCGCAGTGACCGGAATTTCCATGGGCGCAGTTGTGGAAGATTACGATACAATGGATTTTTCCTATGCACCACCGTTCTCCACGGCAATTCATCCTTTCGTACAGGCATGCTATATTCTGGAAAATAAGTTAAACGGTGAACTGGAATCCTTTACCCCTGCCGAGTACGCTGCAGGAGCGGCGAAAGGATATCGTGTTCTGGATATTCAGCAGAAAGCCAATATTTTCGGAGCAACCTGGATTGATCTGGCAACGGTGATGGGGCCCGTGGAGGGTCTTGCAAAAGAGGAAAAACTTCTTTTGGTATGTAACAGAGGAAAACGTGCCTATATCATTCAGAATCGTCTGAAGGCATACGGATACACAAACACAAAAGTGTTGGAAGGCGGAACTTTCTTTAATAAAGTGAAAGTGGAAAATCCGGCGGAAAAGTTAAGCCCTGAAGAGATTAAAAGGGTGAAAGGTCTGGGCTGCCTGCGGGATAAGCGTTATCCCGACGTATTTAATGTGCGCGTTATCACCAGAAACGGAAAGATTACATCCGCAGAGCATCGCGTGATCGCAGAGGCGGCAGATCGTTTCGGCAGCGGAAGTGTTGCCATGACAACCAGACTGACGCTGGAAATTCAGGGAGTTCCTTATGCGAATCTGGAAGATCTGTTCGCATTTTTAAAGGAAAATAACCTGGAAACCGGCGGAACAGGTTCTCTGGTGCGTCCTGTTGTTTCCTGTAAGGGAACCACCTGTCAGTATGGTCTGGCGGATACCTTTGATTTGAGTGAAAAGCTCCATGAGCGTTTTTATGTGGGATACCATGGTGTTACTCTCCCTCACAAGTTCAAAATCGCAGTGGGCGGCTGTCCGAATAACTGTGTGAAACCGGATCTGAATGATCTTGGCATCGTAGGACAGAGAGTGCCCATGATTGATTTGTCCAAATGCCGCGGATGTAAGAAATGTCAGGTGGAAGCGAACTGTCCGATTAAGGTGGCCCATCTGGAGGATGGAAAAATCTGCGTGGATGCCAAAGAATGTAATCACTGCGGACGCTGTATGGGGAAATGTCCTTTTGGTGCCTTTGAAGAGTCGCAGTACGGCTATAAGGTATATATCGGCGGACGCTGGGGAAAACGTGTGGCACACGGTCACGCTCTGGACAGAATCTTTACTTCCGATGAGGAAGTCATGGATGTGGTGGAAAAAGCGATTCTGTTTTTCAGAAGTGAAGGGATCACCGGAGAACGTTTCGCGGACACCATCGACAGACTGGGATTTGAATATGTTCAGGATAAGCTTTTAAACACACAGATCGATAAGAGCGCAGTTCTGAATAAGACAGTGAAAGGCGGAGCAACTTGCTGAAAAAGATATTACTGGCGGCGCTGACTGTCAGTCTGATGGTCATGGCAGGCTGCCAGTCCCGGAGCGTTGCAGCAGAAACGGCAGCGGTCGGGAGTACAGAAGCAAATATTGCAGAAACAGAAAATCCGACAACAGAGAATGCAGAATGGAAAGAAACGGAAAGTGCAGAAACTGTGCGTACAGTGACTTTTACGGATGATCTTGGAAGAGAAGTGACAGTCCAAAACCCCAAGAGAGTGGCAGCTCTCTTGGGAAGCTACGCGGATGTCTGGTGTCTGGCTGGCGGCAGCGTCTGTGCATCTGCCGATGATGCCTGGGATGATTTTGAACTGGATATGCCGGATGACGCGGTAAATCTGGGCATGACAAAGGAAATCAGTCTGGAAAAGCTGTTTGCGGCAGAGCCTGATTTCATCATCGCCAGCACCAATACGCAGGCGAATATGGACATGCTGGATTCTCTGGAAGCGGCCCAAATACCGACCGCCTATTTTGACGTTTCGGATTTTGAAGACTATCTGAGAATGCTCAAAATCTGTACGGATATTACTGGCAGAGCGGATCTGTATGAAACAAACGGGCTGCAGGTACAGGCACAGATTGAAAATGTGATTCTGGACAGCAAAGCGCGTCTGGAAAATCAGAAAGCGCCGAAGGTACTTTTTTTAAGAGCATCTGCTGCCAGCATTCGTGCCAAGAACAGTGAAGGAAGTGTGCTGGGCGAAATGCTGCACACACTTGGATGCATCAATATTGCTGACAGTGAGGAATCACTTTTGGAAAATCTCAATATTGAGTATATTCTGAAAGAAGATCCGGATTATATCTTCACGGTACAGGTAGGAGATGATGCGGACGGCGTAAAGGCTGGACTGGAGGAATTATTCTCCCAAAATTCTGCCTGGTCAGGGCTGACTGCTGTAAAGGAAGGGCATGTGTATCATATGGATAAGCGTCTGTATAATCTGAAGCCGAACGATCGTTGGGGAGAGGCGTATGAGGAACTGGAAAGGATATTTTCCGATGAGAAAGAGCAGTAAAAAAATTATTTTTTTTGCAGCCGCCGGATTGTGTATATTAGCCGTTCTGGGCAGTTTGTGCCTGGGAGCGGCTAATTTGTCATTATCCCAGCTGTGGGAAGCGGTTCGGAGTGGTCCGGGAGGCGGATACAAAAGCAATATTTTCTGGTATGTAAGGCTTCCAAGAACCATCGCATGCCTGCTTGCCGGAGCGGGACTTTCTGTTTCCGGCGCTGTCATTCAGGGTGTGCTTGCCAATCAGCTGGCTTCTCCCGGAATCATCGGTGTCAATGCAGGAGCCGGGATGGCAGTGACAATTTGCTGTGCATTTGGGGCGGTGAGCGGTTGGGTGATCGCAGGCGCTTCTTTTGCAGGCGCCTTATTTGCGGTATTGCTGGTGGCCCTGACAGCCCGGAAAATGAATGCCTCCAGAACGACAGTGATTCTGGGAGGGGTTGCAGTCAGCAGTTTTTTGAATGCGGTTTCTGAAGCGGTAACAATGCTGGTGCCGGAGGCCGGCGTGCTCAGCTCAGATTTTCGTGTGGGAGGATTTTCATCCGTATCTCATATCCGGCTTTTGCCGGCAGGGATTCTGATTGTTCTTGGTTTGACCTGTTTGTTCAGTCTCTGCAATGAATTGGATCTGATGAATCTGGGAGAGGAAACGGCGCAGGGACTGGGCCTTTCCGTCAAAAAAATGAGGACTGTTCTTTTGGGACTGGCCGCCCTTTTGGCGGGAGCCAGCGTGAGCTTTTCCGGGCTGCTTGGCTTTGTGGGGTTGATTGTGCCGCACATCATAAGACGTTTTGTGGGAAGTGAAAGCCGGTATCTTCTGCCGTTGTGCGCGCTGGGGGGAGCTGCTTTCGTGACATTGTGTGATGTGATTTCCCGCATCGTTTTTATGCCTTATGAAGTGCCTGTGGGAATTTTATTGTCTTTTATCGGAGGACCGTTCTTTATCTGGCTGCTGTTAAAAAAGAAGGGAGGACATTCCCATGCTTAAACTGAAAGGTGTGTGCGCCGGTTATGATGGAAAATCAGTGCTGCACAACATTGATCTGGAGATTATGCCTGGGACAGTCACTGTGTTGGCGGGTCCCAACGGCAGCGGAAAAAGTACATTATTAAAAACCGTGATCGGTCTGGTCAGAAAAACATCGGGAGAAATCTGGGTGGAAGGAAAGAACACAGAAAGCTTAAGCGCAGCACAACTGGCACAGAAAGTCGCATATCTGTCCCAGAACAGAAATGTGCCGGATATTTCCGTCATGAGAATGGTGCTGCACGGCAGATTTCCCTATTTGAGCTATCCCAGACGTTATCGGGAGACAGATGTACAGATTGCGAAAGAAGCGCTTTGCCGTGTGGGAATGGATGCCTATGCGGAAAAAAACATAAACAGCTTATCCGGCGGTATGCAGCAGAAAGTATACATCGCCATGGCCCTTGCACAGGATACCCCTGTTATTTTGCTGGATGAGCCCACCTCCTTTCTGGATATCGCACATCAGCTGAAACTGATGGAAACCATACGGCAGCTTGCCGATCAGGGAAAGTCTGTGGTGTTGGTGCTTCATGATATTTCCATGGCGCTTCAGGCGGCCGATGTCATGATGATTCTTTCGGAGGGAAAACTTGTCAGAAGCGGTTCTCCCGAAGAAATATTCAAAAGCGGGATTCTGGAGCAGGTATTTGGCGTGAAAATCAAAAGAGTTCAGACGGATGAGGGATGGCAGTATTATTGTCTGGCAAAATGAATTGAGAGAAGAAAGGCAGAAATGATGGCATATTTTCCTTTTTTTATGGAAATGGAAGGCACAACAGGACTCATTATCGGCGGCGGAAAAAGAGCACTTCATAAAGTGAAAAAGCTGCTGCCTTATGGGGCAAAACTTCAGCTTGTCAGCGATCAGGTT
>JAFUMV010000133.1 GCA_017482485.1 Lachnospiraceae bacterium | reverse complement strand
TCTCCAGCGGTTTATCATAGATAAACAGATAAATTGTCTTCTTATCTTCTGACAAAGTGCTGCCGCCAAGAAACTGATTATAAGTCAGTCCTTTTCCGGTATCATAAATAGCTTCTTCATGATCATGAATAAATGTTCCCAGATCTTCCAACACCTTGACCTGTCTTTCATCCAGAGTACCGTCCTCTTTCGGACCAACATCTAAAAGCAGGTTTCCGCCCAATGTAAGACAGTCGCAGAACATTCTGATTACCTGACGGCTGGTTTTATAGTCATTATCGGATGCCCGATACCCCCAGGAACCATTGATTGTGGTACAGAATTCCCAGGGTCCTTCCGGTCCCAGAATCGGAATTCCCTGCTCCGGAGTCTCATAATCTCCATACCCCTGCATTCTTGAATTGCAGATCACGTTCGGGTTGAGAGAATGAAGATATTCCTTGAATGCGGGCATATTCCATTGAGCTGCACTGCGTTCCCAGTCTCCATCGAACCATAAAAGATCAACTGTGCCGTAATTTGTCATCAGTTCCCCCAACTGATGATTATTAAATTCCAAAAACTCCTGCCATTTTTCCGGATTCTCCGGCCCCCCAGCCGGTGATCCGTAAATATCATTGAGGCATTCTTCCGGCTTTGCTCCCTCCGGATATACACTCCTGTAGCGTTCATCGGACCAGTCAATCAGAGAGTAATAAAATCCAACCTTCATTCCCGCATCTCTGATCGCTTTCGCGTACTCTTTCACAAGATCTCTCGCAGCCGGTGTTTTCTTCACCACACTCAAATCGGAATATTTCGTATCAAACAGTGCCACACCGTCGTGATGCTTTGTGGTCATCACCACATATCTGGCTCCGGCACGCTTAAATAGATCAGCCCATTTTTCAGCATCAAATCTGGAAGCTGTAAATCCTTCGCACTGTTTCATATAGTCTTCATAGGAAATATTTCCGTTGTGAAAAGACCAAGACTCAGACACATCCCCTACTGCATAAATGCCATAGTGAATAAAAATTCCCAGTTTTGCTTTTTGAAACCATTCCTGCATCATCGTTCATGTTCCCCTTTGTTCCATTCATAAGGTATCGTGTATATACACACTTTGATTCGGACCGGAACCGGTCCGTTTAAAAAGCAGGCTGCAGCTCTCACTGCAACCTGCTCTGATGACCTTTCCCAAATCAGTTATGTCAATTATTCGATAACTGTAGAAACGCCACGAACTTCCAGATAATCTGCAAGACCTAAATCTTCAAAGCCCTGCTTGTACTCTTCCCAAACTGCATCATCATCAACATCAAGTTCACCGGAGACGAACAGTGCCTGCTGCTGGTTGAAGTAATCCTGAATGGATGTTGCGATTTCAGAGTAAGTTTCTACCGCATCAAGGCTGATCCAGAAGGAAGGAATAGCATCTTCTGTCAGATAAGGCTCATAATACTCTTCCAGATTCTTCTTCTCATCATACATCGGGTTGTCTTCAATATACTCGAAGCCGATAGGCATATACTTCGGCAGAGACTGAGGCCACAGGTTTGACCAGGAAACCTTTTCCTGTGTCTCTTCATCCAGAGTGGATGTATCGATTGCACGATATCCGTCACCTTCTTTGAATACTACAACATCGATAGGACCTCTGGAGCATCCGATACCATTTTCAAGTTCGAATGCATTGTCAAACCAACGAGCGATGATTTCAGGATGTTCTGCATTATCAGTGATAACAGCCTGAGTTCTGTATACGGAGTTACCAGGTGTGTCTCTTAACCAAACGCCGCCATTGTCAGCATTCAGAACAGGCAGTGCAGAGAATTTGCCCTTTTCAGGAGCAGCAACTTCGCCGGAAAATTCGCTGGAACCATAAGCGATGGATACGCCGTACATATCCTGATTGCCCTTACCTTCCCATGTAGCGGAGTCCTGAGTGAAGATTTCAAGGTCAATCAGACCTTCTTCATATAAGCCGTTGAACCAGCTTAAGAACTCTCTGTACTGAGAACTTGTACCACCATATACTGTTTCACCATCAACGATGGAGAATCCGTACTTGTTCAGAGGCAGTCCGAAATAACCTGCCATAGCTTCCAGATGCTTGTTGTTAGGGTCAGTAGAGAAAGGAATCTCATCTGTAGGATCGCCGTTGCCGTTAGCATCCTGATTCTTGAATGCTCTCAGAACGTCTGCGAACTCATCTGTTGTGGTAGGCATTTCCATACCAACGTTCTCAAGCCACTCATCATTAATCCAGGGGCTGTAACCAACTGTTGTATCTCCGCAAACATAAGGAATTGTGTAAATATGTCCGTCGGGAGCTGTCATTTCTTCTCTAACGCCGGGCAGATCCAGAATAGCGGAAATATTCGGGCAGTACTGTTCAAAAATATCTTCCAGAGGAATGAATACGCCCTGGTCAACACCATATGTCAGAATCATGCTGTCAGAAAGTGTCCATCCACCGATAACGTCTGCATAGTCACCGGAGTTTAAGTCCAGATTCAGTCTTTCCGTAGCGGTTTCATAAGGCATAATTCTAAGGTCAACATCAACGTTGGTCTGCTCTTTTAAAACGTCCATCATGTAGAACTCGCCGGTGGAGCTGGAGTCATCACAGAAAATGGAGAAGGAATAATCGCCTTCGTCAACGATCGGAAGACCTTCAGCATACATAAGGCCGTCCACCTTACCATCTTCATCAACTTCAACCGGTTCAGCATCAGCTTCAGCATCATCCGCAACTTCTTCTGCTGCATTTTCTGCGCCATCAGCGGTTTCAGCATCGCTTCCGCAACCAGCCAGTGCAGAACAGGTCATTGCTGTCATCAGCAGCATTGCAACTAACTTTTTCTTCATTTTTTTCTCTCCTTTTTTGTTTTATATCAGGCGGTCTCCCCAACCGCATTGATACCTTGGATAGATTAACAGGATTAACAGTAATTAAAACAAACGTAAAACTATTCGCATGACCGCCATGCAATGAGGGTCTGCGGCATTTTATTATGCCGCAAACTCATTTTTGCAAAGATTTCAATCAACCCTTTACAGAACCAACCATTACACCCTTTACAAAGTGCTTCTGAATGAAAGGATACAGGATCAGAACCGGAATACTACTGATAATAATCAGGGAGTATTTCATAACTTCGATCAGCTGTTTCTTCTCCTGCAGAGCGGCTCTTGCTTCAGCTGTAGTAGCAGTCTGAGACAGAGCGGTCTGGTTCGTGATCAGGATACTTCTCAGTACCAGCTGCAGAGGGTATTTATCCTGATCGGACAAATATACCAATGCGGAGAAGTAGGAGTTCCAGTGACCTACACCATAGTACAGAACCATGATAGCGGTGATCGCACCTGACAGAGGCAGAGCGATCTGGAAGAAGAACTTACCCTGCGTACATCCGTCAATTTCTGCCGCTTCATAAAGCTCTTCAGAAATATTGGATTTGAAGAAGGTTCTTGCTACAATCATGTTGTATACACTTAAGCATCCGGGAAGGATCAGAGCCCACATGGTATTTAACAGGCCACAGCCCTTTACAACCAGGTATGTAGGGATAAGGCCGCCGCCAAAGAACATTGTAATGATGTAAAACATCGTAATGAATCTCTTGCCGGAGAACTTCTCTCTGGACAGCGCATATGCTGTGGGCAGGGTAACTGCCAGGTTAACCAGCACGCCGCATACAGTGTAAATTACGGAGTTGATAAAACTGCTCACCACCTGATCGTTCTCAAAGACTTCCTTGTAACCATTTAAGTTAAAGCCCACAGGCAGCCATACTACACGACCGCCGGATACAGCAGCCGGCGCGCTGACGGAGGAGATGATAACCCACCACAGCGGATAAGCAACGATGATCAGGATAAGTGTGAGTACGATAAACAGAATGGTATCGAAAATCACGTCTTCCTTACAACGTTTAATTTTCTTTTCAACTATGATTTCTTTTTCTTTTTTCTTCATGTTCCACCCCCGCGTTTAGAACAAAGCATCGCCGGACAGCTTATCCGCAGCTTTGTTAACAACAATCAGCATAACCATGTTTACGATCGTATTAAACAGGCCGATTGCAGATGAATAGGACATGTTGTTATCAATCAAACCAACCTTATACACATAGGTGGAAATGATTTCTGATACCGACAGGTTCAGGTCGTTCTGCAGTGCGTATGCTTTTTCAAATCCGATAGAGAGGATGCTGCCGCAGTTCATGATCAGCAGTGTTGTCGCTGTCGGAAGGATGGACGGAAGATCGATGTAGCGGATCAGCTGGAACTTGGTTGCGCCGTCACATTTAGCGGCTTCATGAAGTTCGGGGCTGATGCCGGACAGTGCAGCGAAGTAAATAACGGAACTCCAGCCCATGCCCTGCCATACGCCGGACCACACATAGATGTGTCTCCAGTACTCTTTCTTCGCCATGAAGTTGATCGGCTCAAATCCGAAACTTTTGATAACGTTGTTGATAATACCAACGGTCGGAGACATGAACAGGATCAACATACCACACATAACGATGGTAGAAATAAAGTTCGGTGCATATGTAACGGTCTGAATCACTTTTCTGTAGCGCTTATGGCGGAAAGAGTTCAGCATCAGCGCCAGAATGATCGGAATAGGGAATCCTACGATCAGGGAATACAGACTCAGGATAAGCGTATTAGCAATTGTCCGTTCAAAGTACGGAGAATTGATGAAACGCTCAAAGTACTGAAGACCAACCCACTTGCTCCCCCAAATACCGGCCTTCGCATTGAATTTACGGAACGCGATCTGTACGCCATACATCGGAATGTAACTGAAGATAAAGGTCAGAATCATTCCAGGAATACAGAATGTCCACAGGGACCAGTCCTTCTTCAAGGTTTGGAGAAAACTTTTCTTCTTAGGTTGCACGGAACCTGTTTTGTTAACTTTTGTTTTCAATTTATCACCCCTCTGTTAATTTTGTTTGCATCTCTGCAATCATGTTAATGGTTGTTAACAAACGTTTGCTTTATGATGTCTATCATACTACACTTTTGTTATTTTTGAAATAGTTTTTTTATAATTTTTATGCTTTTTTTTTACTTTTTTTTTTACCTACCCCTTTTTTTCAGCAAACTGACAAGAAAGCGGAGCGTTTCTATGCACAGCACCGCTTTTCTTTCGTCTTTTCATTATATTCTTTTTGTTGGTTAACATGTTTAAAATGTTAACTTGTTAATTTTAACTATTGTATCTTACGCTTATCACAGCATGAAATTCCATTCAAAGGGAAGGCTGCATTCTGTAAATGAATGCCCGTCCGTTTCTTAATTCAGACAGAACACTCTTCCGATGGGCGCTTTTTCACCTTTATAGACTTTATCCTTCACAAGACAGCCGCCATCCTTTTTCACAAATTCCAGCGTTCTGCCGTCTTCCAGCGCCGTTACCTTTGTCACTTCACCTTCATAAGGAATCCAGACTTCTTCTTCCACAACGGCATTTTCGTCTGCAAAGGTCTGAATCGCGTAAACGGTATCCGCCTTCTTTGTGAAAGCAATTCCGTCTTTTTTATAGGGAGCGCATACTCTGGTTCCATAAATGGCATCGCCGTAAACCTTCAGCCACTCTCCCATGCCAAGCAGACTGTCAACCGCCTTTCTGGGAAGACATCCATTAGGCTGCGGTCCCACATTGATTGCCAGGTTGCCGCCCTTTGCCACAATTTCCACCAGCAGACAAATCACTTCTCTGGGGCTCTTATAATCTTCATCATATACATATGAAAAAGAACGTCCCAGTGTAATACAGCTTTCCCACGGGATATTCAGCGGCTTGTCAGGCACACATTGTTCCGGTGTCACATAGTTTTCATAAGGACCGCCGATCGTTCTGTCCGCACACAGCATGCCGGGCTGGAACTTACGCACCCGTTCGATCACTTCACCCAGACGGATGTCCTGCCCGCTCTTTGCACACACCCATCCCGCATCGAACCACATACCGTCAATACGTCCATATTTACTGCCCAGCTCCATAATCTGATTCTGGGTAAATTCCACGAAACGTTCCCATTCCTCCGGATTCTCCTTGGGATCATAGGAAGGACCGCGGTGCTGGAAACATCCCCTGTCATATTTATCGCTCCAATAGCTGTCAACGTGCCAGTCTGCCTTGGAGAAATATGCAATAATGCCGATATCCCGTTTTCGGAAAGACTCAAATAAATGCGCGCAGATATCCGCATAACGATGCGTATGGAACGGACAGTCCGGCGCTGTTGTCTTATAGTCGGAATACTGGCTGTCCCACATGCAGAAACCATCGTGATGCTTTGTGGTAAAAAGCAGATACTTTGTTCCTGCCGCCTTTGCGATTTCTGCCCATTTTTCAGGCTGGAAGCGAATGGGATTAAAAGTTTTGTTCAAGTCAAAATACTGCTTTTTGAACTCTTCTCCCGTCACATCCCAGTCGATCTCTCCTCTGGACCAGTCCGCATCAGCATCGGAGAGCGCCCAGGACTCCACGATTCCCAGCTGGCTGTAAGCCCCCCAGTGCATCATCAGACCGATTTTCTGATCCCGGAACCACTCCAGCTTTTTTAATACCTTCGGATCAGAAGGCCATACATAAGCGTCTTCTGTGCTGTAATTATGCACACCATTTTCGATCATATCATCATGATCTTCTTCGGGCAGATTTTCCAGCTTTTCTGCCTCATTTTCCAACATTTTTTCTTCCATGACCTAAAGGCCCCCTGTCTTGTTTATTTGATGGAATGCTGTATACAAATTCCGCGTTTTACTTATTATAAGTATAAATTCTGCCATCGCCCATAATAGCAAGCTCATGTTCGTTATCGAGGCTGTCGCAGGTAATTTCGAAGGTATGCTTTGCAGGCACATAGCAGGGCTTCACAGTGTAAGAACCTTCTGCTGTCACTTCTTCAAGAGATTTCGGAAAATGTCCGTGTTCATCGTAATAGCCATTCACATGATAATACATCTGTCTGAGTTCCCATTTATCCTTTTCAATCTGAGGAATCTCATAGGTCTCATCCCCCTCTGTGAAGAACACAAAGCCCCACAGTTCAGGATAATGAATATTGATCACGCCGGTGGGTGCCCATACCCAGTTGTCTTCGGGAAGCACTTTGCCTTCTGCATCGGTGCGTTTTTTGTACTCACCGTCCACAATATCCACCTTCCACTGCACTCTGGAAAAGTTTACGCGATAATATTCGCCCTTTTTGGGAGCTCTTGGCTGCTGCGCGCACTCACAGACTGCAGAAAAAGGAATTACAACCTCCACCATCCAGCGTCGATTGTCCGCATCGGGATTATTCAGCTCTCCATCGATATGTACAGCGGTTTTCAAGCCGTGCATGTCAAATCCGTTCACCGGCTTGCCGCCATCCCTGTAGGTTTTTGTCAAAAGCAGATCCCATACTGTATTTTTGGCATTCATTTCAAACTCATAATACTGATGGGTGTCTGAATCCGGATCGATGAAAATTTCAAAGTCATTATCCCAAAAGATCACGCAGTCGCGCTCCGTCTGATGACCCCAGATTTCATCTCCGTCCAGAATTGCGCCAAAGTAAAAATTTTCATCATCCCAGAGCATTTTCGCTCTTGTTCTGAACCGGGGCACAGGACGCTTATCCCCTTCAATATCCACAAAGGTATCTGTGAATTCGGCATCCTCCCAGAAATCCTTCTCCACATTTCCGTCCAGCACAAAAGGCTTTGTTGCCCGTCTGCACTGATATACGGGCGGGTTAAAATCGATATCCGGTTTCGGTATTCTGTAATGCATACTATCCCTCCATTTTAAGCACTTAATCTGCTTTTACTCCTTATCCAGTTCCGTTCTCATATGAATGGTCAGCGTGTGTGTGGTATCGTTGGAATACTCCCAGCACATGATGCCGGCCAATCCCATTTGCTTTACATACTCGATTTTGCAGCCCAGAGACTCTTTATCATCATAGGTAATAAAGCTGGATCCGTCAAACAGCCAGGGTGCCTTAGCTTCATCGTCCCAGTATCTGACAAATCCGTTTTTTCCGATATAATTTTCCACGAGTTCTCCGTAGTGTTTGCCAAAACCGCCGGTCGTCTTTGCCATCTGGCACAGCCCGTGCTTCACATCCGGCACGCCGTCCCACTGTCTTCCGTAAAAAGCAGCACCGATCACTATTTTTTCCATGGGCACGCCGGCAGCATGAAATTCTCTGACCGCTTTATCTGCACAGGCATCAAACAGATCTGCCGAAGTGGCATAGAGACTTGTGTGGTGTCCGGTCAGCACCTGAAAGCCGCCCCGCAGATCATAGGTCATCAGCTGTACATAGTCCAAATATTCTGCCGCTTCTTTCATCTGCGTATTTCGCACGAAATAGGTATCTCCGCCGGCAGCGATGGTCAGCAGATAACGGCCCTTTTCTTTTTCTTCAAAGGCCTCCCTGATTTCTTTCAGAAGCAATGTGAAATTTACTTTATCCTGAGGTTCTGCGCCAATGCCGGCAACCGACAGGCAGGGATACTCCCAGTCAATATCAATGCCGTTTAAGTCATATTCCTCCACCAGCGCCAGAGCATCCTCTGCAAAGGTTTCTCTGCCGTCTTTCGTGGATGCGATTTCCGAAAACCCACCGGCACTCCATCCGCCAACAGAAAGCAGGATTTTGATTTTCGGATTGATCTGCCGGATACGTACAATGCTCTCTTTGCATTCCGGATGTTCCCATACCACCCGCTGCTTCTTTATATGACCAAAGGCAATATTAATGACATCCAGACACAGGATGTCTTCCTGACGCATATCCTTTAAGCATCCATCCCATACATATTCTATCAGCATACTCATTGTTTCTATCTGAAGCTCCTTTACATCCTTGCAAACAGCTGTGCTACAGAACCTACATTATAACCGCAGGTTGCATAAACAGCATGTCCCTCTTCATTGACTGCTACAGATAACGGATATTTCTTTTCTTCGACACCAACTGTTTTTGCCACCTGCTGGGCTGCTGTAAAGTTCTCTACCAGATACAGACGCATCGGACCCGCTGCATTCCACAGACGTTTAAACGTTCCAGCCTCCTTCATGGGGCGTTCACTCATCATAAAAATCCGTTCTTTATACTTCTTCGTATCCGCAAGTCGCTCAATCAGTTCATTCAGAACATGCTCAGTGGGTTCTTCTCCTTCACGAAGCCAGATATAAATCGCCTTTTCCCCGTTTCTCAATTCATTCAGAGAAACCGTTTGGCCATCTGCATAAACAGTTACCTCCGGCACCTCAACCGCCTTCTTCTCCTCTTCATACCGGCTGTGGCGAAGCAGCGTGATCACCTTTTCTTCCTGGGATTCACCGATGATAAAATGCAGCTTTTTCACCAGCTGATCCCCGTTTTTCTGACGAACTGTTGTCAAAAGCAGATATTCACCGGCCTCAACCCCAAGAGACATCTGCCCGTTATCCCATTCCTTATCCAGCAGATTCAGCATGCAGAACTCTTTACCGTCAAAACGGCTTAAGCTAAAGTCTGTAAAGCAGGTCCAGACGCTTCCCGGCTGAATTTTCAAAGTCAGAGGATAGGTCTTTTCCTTCTTCACAGGACATACGGGAATAAATTCGCCATCCTTATAATATTCAGCCTGGAGATCCACAGGATTTAATCTGGCAGGGATTCCAAAGGTTCTGGCAATTGTCACAAACAGAATTCTTTTATCCATTGCCCCTGCAATTTTCTCGGTCAGCGCAGCCACAGGGCTGATGCGCAGGGTAGAATAGGAATCTTCTGCAGGCTCTTTGATATCACCGACAATCTCCCAGATCTTTTCCGGGGACTTTACAAAATCATTTTGACGGCTTCCCAATATTTTTTCAAAAGCGCTGCGGTAAGGAGTCAGTTCCTCCTGCTCCACTCTCGGATTCAGCACATAGTTGACAAAAATGTCTTCCGGCAGTTTACTGTCTGCATATGCCATCGCACTCTTGAGATGGTCCTCCAGAACTGCAGCTTTTAAGTCATAGCGGTCCTTCTGGGTCAGACTCTGCAGCATTTTGGCACGGTAAGGATTGTTATCTTTTTCCAGGAAACAGATCAGCTCTTCAAAATTGCCGGCTGCATCCTTTAAAATTTCTTCCATTTCAGGATAAGCGGCGGCGCGCTCAGCATCGAAATAGGAAGCCAGCCGCTGTTCTCTGAGTTCCTTTGCCTCTTCCAGAGCCTTCTCGCAGCTGCCATATACTCTTC
>JAFUMV010000132.1 GCA_017482485.1 Lachnospiraceae bacterium | reverse complement strand
GGTTGGTTTGGCGATTGACATTATACCAAAAAAGGGAGGTAATTGCTCTTTTTATTTTCAAAAGGGGCATTTTCCTTATGAAATCAAGGTTTTGATTAAGTTTGTAACTATAAAACAGGTAGTAGATTTGACACTACCTTTTTTAAAAGAGAGGTTTGAGAAATGAGAGTTCCGAAACCATTTATACCTGTTCGGGTGGACAGCAGTGATATGTGCCATACCGTACATGTGCTTGACAGAGATTATACCTTCGGACCGGACGGGTTTTTAGTATCGATTCTTTCTCAGGGATGCGAACTGCTTGCAGCGCCTGTCCGTGTGGTCTGCACAGAGGATGGAGAAGTGTCTGTCTGGGATGACAATTATACGGAAAATGAAAGTGAAAGCTTTATTCAGAGACGCGCTGACGAACAGGCGGTGATCTGTGGCGCAAAGCAGTCAGCCCGTTTTATCATAGACACCTGCACCACGGTGGATTATGACGGAAATGTGGATATCGATTTTAAACTCATGACCCGCGGAAAGACTGTAGCGCAGGTTTTCGGCATTGCGGGGCAAAAGCCGATATGTTACCGGCTGGATCGGCTTTGGCTGGAAATTCCCTTAAAGGCTTCAGCATGTTCCCTGTTTCATATGTATCCAAACAGCGACATCACGCTTTCGGATGGAAGTGTGCTCAGGATGCACAGCATGTCGATGAGCGGCTGTCTGCCGACACAGTCCGCAAAAATACCGTTTAAGCCGCTGTTCTGGATGGGAAATGAAGAGCGTGGACTTGGATGGTTTGCGGAAAATGACCGGTTCTGGCAGCCGGCGGATCAGGACTGCGCGATGGAAGTGGTTCGTGACGGCGACGTGATTGTCCTGCGGCTCCATCTTCTGGACAGTCATCCGATTTCATGGGATGCCGATCCGGCTGTCGGGGAAGCAGAATATTTTCCGATCGATTTTCATTTCGGTCTGCAGGCCACACCGGTAAAGCCATTTCCAAAGCAGCCTTATCTGCACAATGCCCTTCATTTGGACTGCGGAATTAAAATCAGGGGAAACTATCGGGATTTCCTTTCACAGGACAATCGATTTGACCGTTTGAAGGAAAAAGGGGTCACTACGCTGATTCTGCATGAAAAATGGAATAAATCACAGAACTGGTTTGAACTTTCCGAATGTACAGCTGCGCAGCTTCGCTATATTGTGGATGAGTGCCACAAAAGAGGGATAAAGGTTTTGCCCTACTTCGGATATGAATTATCCTCCATGTCCCCGGCATGGAGTTCACTGCAGAAGAAGGCCGCATTCATAAACACCGCACAGAAAAAGGAAGGCGGATGGTGGCGTGTGCCTTTTCAGCGGGATTATGTCGTCTGTTATCAGTCGGAATATGAGCGTCTGTTTGTCGAAGGGATTGAAAAACTCATGGACACATTTCATATAGACGGTGTGTATCTGGACGGCACCAGCCATGCCAGGTGCTGCTGCAGCACGCAGCACGGCTGCGGCTGGTATGATCGGGACGGCAATCTTCACGGCACCTATCAGCTAAAAGCGATTCGCAGACTGTTTAAGAGACTTTATGATGTGGTGGAAAGCCGGGGCGGAATGATCAATGTGCATGCATTCGGATTCATCAATTTTACTGCACTGCCCTATATTCACCAGAGCTGGTACGGCGAAAATCTGCAGTTTAAGCTGATGAAGGGCAGCACCGAGAATATGGATCTTGACTATTTCAGGGCGGAATATATTGGAAGGAACATGGGCGTTCCGGTGGAATTTATCGCGTATGAGAATCGCCCGTACTGGACGTTTGAAAGCGCTCTGGCAACCTCGATTCTTCACGGCATTTTGCCAAGACCCAATGACATCGGCCATCCATTGGAGCTGATGAGCAGAGTATGGAAAATATTTGACACTTTCCCCATCGCCCAGTCGCAGTGGAAGCCCTATTGGAATAACGGCGCATCAGCTGATCATGATAAGGTGAAAATCAGCTACTATCGGTATATGATGCTTTCGGGTGAGCCGCAGATTTTGGCTTTTGTTGTCAATATTTCAGCGATGCCGGTGGAAGAGGTGACAATTCAGCTGGATGAGAATGTTTCTTTTGCGATGGATATGGAAGAAAAACGGGAAGTGGGATTTACGTTTGGTCTGGGAGAATATGGTTACAGGATTTTGTTTATGAGATAGATTAGTGGGCAGGCAGCTGCGAAAAGCAGCTGCCTGTTTCTTTTATGCAAGTAACGGGCCAAAGGAGAAAAGTATTTGCACCTGAAGTGCATTTATGATAGAGTAAACTTATTCGGATTTGAATCTTTTATTTCTAGGAATCAGGCATTTAAGCTTGGAAAACTTTTCTGTTATATTCCGTATACTATCAAAATTTTCCCTGGTAAAAAGTTTTACCTAAAGAAGGAGGTGATTGCAAAAATGTCAGGAGGTGATTTTTTTAGGAAATTAGGATAAAATCATATCAAAACTCTTGAATTGTAACGATAAATGCGTTACAATGATTGTGAGGTGAATGATATGGAAAAAACTGCAACATTAAATTTAAGAGTAAATCCGGTTGTGAAGGAGCGTGCTGAAAATGTTCTGTCACAGTTAGGAATCCCTATGTCTACAGCTATTGACATGTATTTAAATCAGATCGCATTGGTTGGAGGAATTCCTTTTTCTGTGGTTTTGCCCAAAGTACCTGCATCTGTAAATGCGGATATGATGTCTGAAGATGAATTACATGCGAAACTGGGCAGAGGATATGCAGATATCCAGGATGGGAAAGTGCAGGATGCAGCATCCGCTTTTTCAGCTTTCAGGGAGAAGCATGAAGCGATTCAAAGTAGAAATTACAGAGGAGGCGCTGAATGATATGGAGGATATCTATGACTATATCGCTGTTGATCTACAGTCGCCGGAGAATGCGATTGGTCAGTATGATCGAATTGCCAATGCGATATTGAGTTTAGATGTATTTCCGGAAAAGTTCAGAGTTTTTATGGAAAAAGAAGACAGTGAGATTCGGAGAATGGTAGTGGATCATTATTCTGTGTTTTATGTTATTCTGGATGAAAAAGTTGTTGTAACCAACGTGCTGTACAGTGCAGTGAATCTTGAGGAAAAAATAAGAGGAAACTAAAGGATGGGAAATTAGTTCCCATTAGCGGGCAGGCAGCTGCGAAAGCAGCTGCCTGTTTCTTTTTATGCTATGGGAAAGTCCACCGGACTTCCTATAGCATAAAAAAGCCCCTCCGAGGGATCGCGCTGCGGCGCAGAGGAAGCGTATCTGCTGTGCAGACGCGCCGCAGGCGGTACATCAGGATAAGTATTGTTTGCCAATCAGGGGATTTGTTTCTTGTTTTACCGTAAAAAATGACCTTACAATGTGGTCACAGCAAAGACAATGGAGGAATGAGAGATGAGTCCTGTTAATAATTCGACAACAGCCGCGAACAAAACCAAACACCTGTATAAACAGTTAAAAAAGAGCTGGCCCTTCTATGTGATGCTCCTCCCGGCATTGATTTACATTATTATTTTCGCATATGGACCTATGTACGGCGTTCAGATCGCTTTTAAGGACTACCGTGCATCAAAGGGCATCTGGGGAAGCGAATGGGTCGGATTCAAGCACTTTATCCGTTTCTTTCAATATCCGAAATTCTGGACGCTTCTGTGGAATACGCTGCGAATCAATCTGATTTCGCTGGCGACCTTTCCCTGTGCGATCATTTTTGCGCTGTTTTTAAATGAAGTGAGTCAGGTGAAACTGAAAAAAACGATTCAGATGATAACATATATGCCGCACTTTCTGACGGAGGTGGTGGTGTGCTCATTGGTCATTTTGTTTCTGGACAGAACCTTCGGGCCGGTTAATAACCTGATTGCGTTCTTTGGCGGAGAACGGCAGAATTTCATGGGAATGCCGGAGGCATTTTCTCTGATTTATGTGTTGTCAGGGCTGTGGCAGAATCTGGGATGGAGCACGATTCTTTATATATCTGCGCTGTCTTCGATTTCTTCCGAAGAAATTGAAGCAGCGAAAATTGATGGAGCAAGCCGTCTGCAGATCATGCGATACATCAATATTCCCGGCATCATGCCGACCATCATCACTTTTATCATGAGGATGGGCAGTCTTCTGGGAGTAGGATTTTCAAAAGTGCTGCTTTTGCAGAATGACCTGAATCTGGATGCATCGTCGGTGATTTCGACTTATACTTACGAAATCGGCTTGCTTGGCGGGCAGTTTTCCTATTCGTCCGCAATCGGGCTTTTCAACAATCTGGTAAATATTGCGTTGCTGCTGATCACCAATAAAATCGCGCAGAAGTTATCCGATACCAGCCTGTTTTAATATTAATAAGGCAGAGAGGAAAGAAGGACATGAACAATAAAAAAACAAAGAAAAAAATTGCCTGGCTGCGTTATTCCTGGGGAGACAGAATATTTTTGGCAGTGGTTTACACAAGCCTGATACTGATCACGCTGGTTTGTCTGTATCCGCTGTACTTTACCGTAATCGCCTCCTTTTCGGATGCCTTTGATGTGTACAGTGGAAAGGTGAATTTGCTGCCCAGCGGCTTCAGTATCGATTCCTATAAGCTGGTTTTTCAGAATAAATCCATCTGGGTCGATTACGGAAACACCCTGCTTTATACCGTGGTGGGTACAGTGTTCAATTTGATACTGACGATTCCGGCAGCTTATGCGCTGAGCAGAAAGTGCATGTATGGACGAAATTTCCTGATGACAGTGTTTCTGATCACAATGTATTTCGGCGGCGGCATGATTCCCACCTATATGCTCTTTGACAGTATGAACCTGTTGAATACGAGGGGGATTTTAATTCTGTGCGGCGGCGTGAGCGTTTATAACGTCATCGTGACCCGGACTTTTTTCCAGAACAATATTCCGGACAGTCTGATGGAAGCGGCAAAAATCGACGGAGCCAGTGAGTTTCTGATTTTCGGTCGGATTGTCATTCCGCTGAGCGCGCCGATCATTGCGGTGATGACGCTTTATTATGCAGTGGCGCATTGGAACAGTTATTTTGATGCCATGATTTATATCAATGACGTGGATTTGCAGCCGCTGCAGCTGGTGCTGCGCCGAATCCTGATTTTAAATGAGAGGGCATATACGGATGCCCTGGAAGGCGGCGCCAGCGCAGAGCTTTTGGCAAATGCTGCGAACAGAGCGCATATGGCTGTCACTATGAAGTATGCGCTGGTGTTTATCAGCAGCGCACCGATGCTAATTTTGTATCCGTTTATTCAGAAGCATTTTGTAAAAGGAATTATGGTAGGAAGCGTGAAGGGCTGAACGCTCTTTCAATGCGAATGCATCAGGAATGATAACGGCTGTCGGCCGGTTTATCAGGGATAAATGAAAAATCAAAAAGGAGGAACGACAATGAAAATGAAACGAATTCTGGCAATGCTTTTGACCGGTGTCATGGCAGCAGGCTGTCTGGCAGGATGCGCGCAGAGCGCAGAGGAAACCGCAAAAGCGCCCGAGAGCACAGCAGCAGAGGTGAGTGAGACCGCCGAAGAAAGCAGTGAGGCTGTGCAGGAAACGGCTGCAGCAGAGGAAGCAAAAGAGAAACTGGTCATCAATGAGCCCGTTACTTTATCCGTTTTCACATATCGGCAGAACGGAGAAACCAACGATGCCAATTAACTGTGGTTTTTCAATTATTTGGAATATTGGCTCGCTGAGCAGGGCTATGATGTGACTTTTGATGTGACTGCTCCTGCTACGGGAGATGAATACACGCAGCAGCTTGCGCTGATGCTGGGTACAGATGCCATGCCGGATCTGGTGATCGGTACTATGGAGCCGACTCAGATTGTCACATATGGTGTGAATGAAGGAATTTTGTTGGACTGGGCACCTTATATTAATGAAGAGGATATGCCGAATCTGTGTGCTGCTCTGGATGCGGACGGATATACCAGACTTACCGTTATGGATGCATGGGAAAACAATCTGACCAAAGTAAAGCTGCCCAGCGTATACTTAAGCGAAGACGAAGCTCTGCGAGCAACGGAACTGAGCACGGTTATCAATGAGCATGTGACCGCAGAATCCGCCAAGTTTATCACAGGTCTTCGCCCGGTGGAAGAAATTCCCGATTTTAAAGAAGAGTTGAAGGCGATGGGAATCGAAGAATATATCGATATCTATAAAAATGCCTACAGCACTTATATGGAATCCGTATTTAAATAATATCCCCGGATAAAGCGGGAGTGTGCCATGAGGTGCACTCCCCTTGTGAGGTTTTTATGGAAAAGCTAAAATCTGTATTGCTGCTGCTTTTGCCCTATATCAGCATTGTTTTTCTTCTGATCATGTCCATAGGTTATCTCGGCACACTGCTGGTGGAGAGCTATCGGGAGCGGATATTGGAAAATCAGCAGAAAAGCATTGAGACTGCCGTACAGCGGTTTGGAGAAAGAATGAAAGGTGTGGAGGATATTTCATACCTTTTGGAGGACAGCAAAGCGGTGAAAAAGTATGCCTATGCGTCATTGTCGAATCAGAAAAATGCGCTGCTTGAATATATCGATGTTATGGTGGAACTGAACAATTATCAGTACAGCCAGGATATTGCTGAAATCTATCTTTTCGATTCCAAAAATGAAAGAGTGATCACTTCCTCCGCAGCTTTTTCAAATGCAGAGGAGTATTTTAAATATAATTACCAGATAGAAGGAATGTCTGTCAAAGACAGCGTGGAGCGCTTAAAAACACCGGCCTACGGATGTGAGTACAGCGCTGTGATGGACGTGAAGTTAAAAGGTGAACAGTTCGAGGTGATCGAATATCGGCTGAGGGTTCCCATCGAGTGGGGCGGAGACAACAATCTTAAGCTTGTGATCGTGATGAAGACTGCCGATATTTTCGGAGACCTGGCTCATGCTCTGGATGAAGGCGGCGAGTTTTATGTATACGATAAAAATGAACGGCTGATTTACTGCAGCGGCACAAAATGGAATGAGCCTTTTGCACAGAGCGGCGGGCCGGAGCTTAAGTCTGTATACTGTGATGGTGAAAATATTTATGCAAGCAGTCTGCAGACTGCTGATGAGCGCTGGAGTGTCAGAATCTGTCTTCCGGATTTCGTGGATCGAAGCCACATCAGCATTCCGCATCTTGGGATGCTGGTAATAGTGCCGATTTTAGTGAGCATCATACTGTGCGTGTATTTCACTTATAAAAATCATAAGAAAATTTCGGAAGCATTGAGCGAAAACATTCGTTTTAAAGGGCGGATTGAAAGCTATGAAAAGGGAAGGAAACACCAGATTCTGGATAAGATGATCCGCGGCGCTTACGGGAGCTCGGAAGAGATGAAGAAGGCGCTTTCAGAGATCGCTTTTCATAACACGGACATAAGCTGTGCTGCTCTGTGCATTCGCTATGAGGGCTCCGATTACAGAAAGGCCGTCAGCGAAGAGCTTACAATCAAGGATATGGTGAGAAATCTGCTGACGGAATCGTCGGAATGTGAGACGGAGATTTTTGATACCACGGCCAGGGAAACTGTCTGCATCCTTTTTAATGATGCAAACGAAGACATGGAGCTGGCGGTCCGCAATATGATTTCAGGTCTGAACGTTGAGATTTTTTACTACTACGGAATAGAAGCCCAGCTTGGAGTGGGAAATCCAGTGTCTTCCATCTATGAAATCAGCAGTTCCTATACGCAGGCCAAAACGGTAATCAGTTACAGAGAGACTCTGGGAAACAATGTGCTTTTCTTTTCGGAGCTGACGCAGCTTGAGGATGTGTGCTGGTATCCAAAAGAGTTTGATGAGATGATTTTCAACTACATCATTGCCGGAAAAGCGCAGGAGGCGAAGGAACTTGTGGGTAAACTTTATCGTGAGAATCTGGAGAATGGCTCCCGAATGGTGCCCATCAAGGCGATTTCCATGATGAAAAGCACTGGAAGGCTGTCTGTTTTCTGTGGCGGAAAAATACAGCATCTCTGCAGAGGAATTTTCAGGAACTCTGCAAGACTGTCAGAATATCGGAAACTATTTTGACAGAGTTTATTATGTGATTGATTTGCTGGCAAATCAGATCGGCGACAGGAAAAAGAACATGCAGAGTTATGCCGTGACGAAAATCATGGAATATGTGAATTCTCATTATTGTGAAGCGTCGCTGTCTCTGAAGTTGATTTCTCAGGAACTGGGATTTCAGGAGAATTATATTTCCAGGCTGTTTAAGACAACCTGCGGGGAAAATCTTTCCAATGTCATAGAAAAGCTTCGCATCGAAAAGGCCTGTGAACTGTTGAAAGGCAGCGATCTGAAAATTGCCGAGATTGCAGAATGTGTAGGGTATGCTTCTGATATCAGCTTTCGAAGAGCGTTTAAGAAGATTACCGGTTTGACGCCGGGAGAATATCGCGGAGAGTAAAATGAGCGCGGATATCGAAACAGACAGCTTTGAAAAGCGCATCCCTGTTTGGGCTGCAAAAAGCAGTAATACGAAAGCACTGTGTCGAAAAAACGCAGAAATTATGTCGGAATCTTTGCCGGATTCCGACATTTTTTTTGTTGCGCTGTGAGTATACTTGGTTCATACATTTGAGAAACGCATTCTGCGGACAGGAGGCCTTTGTGTGTATTACGAACTTTATCTGGATCGCATGTTTCTGCTTCATTTTCCGCTGCATTTCCTGCTTTTGTACCTGACAAATTCCATGATGGAGTCCACCGTAAAAATCAGGCGGCTGCTCTTTGTCAGCGCTGTGCAGACCTGCTTTTACCTCGCGGTGTTCGCGCTTCCGGCGGGGCCGAAATTCTGGCCCGGCAAATGGCTGCTTTTTTCCGTCGGGACGCTGTTTTGTTTATGGGTGAGCTTTCACTTCTCGGCGGTGGAGGAACTGATTTATGCAGGGTTTCGATACATAGCGGCGGCGATCTACCTGGGCGGAGCGCTGACGGCAGTCCGGGCCGGAAATGCTGCGGCAGATAATACTGTGGCCGGTATTTTGGTGACGGCTGTGGCCGCTGCTGCGGCAGTTGTCGGATTTTTGAACAAAAGCAGAAAAAAGAGCAGGATTCCGCTCTGGAAGGTGACCGTGAAAAACGGCGGCAGAACGCTGGAAGTGACCGCGCTGATGGACAGCGGAAACAGCCTGTATGACCCGATCAGCCAAAAGCCTGTGTGTATTGTGACCGGGGAGGTCGCAGATGCGTTAAAGCTGTTTGAAAAGCCGGAGCGCTTTCGGGCGATTCCCTATCACACTGTTGGCGAAAAACAGGGAGTTCTCATGGCTGCAGCAGCGGATCAAATGTATTTACAAAAGGGAGAACAAAAGCTTTTCAGAAAGCAGGTTATTCTGGCAGTCAGCAGACAGCCGCTGTCAGGTGCCGGACAATATCAGATGCTTTTACACCCAGCAATATTGGAAGAAAAATTACCGGAAGAAAAGAAGAGAGGAGAAAACTATGATACTCAAAGTCGCAGTGCCGGGAAAGATGCAGTTTAAGCTCATCCGCAGAGAACCGGCATTTTTTATGGCAAAAGAGGGGGACATTCACTATATCGGAGGCGCGGAGGTGCTGCCGCCGCCGTTGGAGAGCGAGCAGGAGAGCGAAGTCATCAGTGATCTTGACTCTGAGGAATACGCGCAGCAGGCCCGGGCGATTCTGATTGAACATAACCTGCGTCTGGTGGTTTATATCGCAAAGAAATTTGACAATACGGGGGTTGGCGTGGAAGATCTGATTTCTATCGGCACCATCGGTCTGATCAAATCCATCAATACCTTCAATCCCGGAAAAAATATCAAGCTGGCGACCTATGCTTCCCGCTGTATCGAAAATGAAATTCTCATGTATCTGCGCAGAAACAATAAAACCAGAATGGAGGTTTCCATCGATGAACCGCTGAATGTGGACTGGGACGGCAACGAGCTTCTGCTTTCGGACATTTTGGGAACCGATGAGGATGTGATCTATAAGGATCTGGAAAATGAAGCGGAACGTAAAATCCTGCGCCGGGCGGTGAGCAAACTTTCCGAGAGGGAGCGGATTATCGTGAACCTGCGCTTTGGTCTCAACACGCCGGACGGTCGTGAGATGACCCAGAAAGAGGTGGCGGATTATCTGGGGATTTCACAGTCGTACATATCGAGGCTGGAAAAGAAGATCATGAAGCGGCTGAAAAAAGAAATGGTGCGGGAGTGAGGTGCCAAAATGCCGGACGCGCCCCGCGCAGGCTCCTATTGCTGCAGGGCACTGGGTATTTCAGCACCTTGAAACAGGGCGATCGCTTGACTTTTGAACTTCGGAATTATATAGTTAGTTATATATTTTGGAGAGGCAAGAGGAATGCGAGAATATGGAATTATACATCATCCGCCACGGGGAAACCGACTGGAATAAGGAAAAGAGGCTGCAGGGGCAGAGCGATACGGAGTTAAACGCCTATGGAGTGGAGCTCGCAAGGATCACGGCAGAAGCGCTGGAGGATGTGCAGTTTGACTATATGTTTGCCAGCCCTTTGCGCAGGGCATGTCATACGGCCGAGATCATCCGCGGGAAACGAAAGCTGGATATCGTGACCGATGACCGGTTGAAGGAAATTGGTTTTGGCGTGAATGAAGGCGTGCCTGCGGACCAGATTTCGGAGGATTTTCACTATTTCTTTGATGCGCCGGAAAAATATCGTCCGGCCCGGGGCGGTGAGACTTATGAGCAGCTTTGTGCACGTTCCCGGCATTTCATCGATAACGTGATCGTCCCGCTGTCGGAGAGGGAGCCGGAGTGCCGTGCGGTGATCGTGGCTCATGGGGCGCTGAATAAGTCCATCATGGTTTATCTGAAGGGACTGGAGATCAGGAATATGTGGGACGGGGTATTTCAGAAGAACTGCTGCGTCAATATTTTTGAGATCAACGGAACCGATTTTAAACTGCTGCAGGAAGCGAAGGTTTATTATTGAGCGCGCACGAGATGCAGACGAGGCGGCAGCAAAGATACGGAACACAGAGCATGCTCTGCAGATCAGGCGCTTAGATAAGCGCGCATGATCCGCAGAGCATTTTTTTCAAGCCTGGATACCTGAGCCTGAGAAATGCCGACGATGTCCGCCACTTCCATCTGGGTTTTTCCTTCAAAGAAGCGCAGTACGATGATTTCATGCTCCCGGTCATTTAACTTTTTCATGGCATCGGAGAGGGAAAGATGCTCCACCCAGGTTTCCTCTTTATTTTTCTTATCTTTGATCTGGTCCATCACATACAAAGTATCTCCGCCATCGGTGTAAACCGGTTCATACAGACTCATGGGATTCTGAATGGCATCCAGCGCATAGACGATATCCTCTCTGGAAATGCCGATTTCTGAAGCTACTTCGGTGATGGTGGGCTCCTTCTGATTCTTTTTCATCAGGCTTTCCCGGGCGTAGATCGCCTTATAAGCGGTGTCCCGCAGAGAACGGCTGACACGGATGGAATTATTGTCCCGCAAAAATCTGCGGATTTCTCCGATGATCATGGGAACTGCATAGGTGGAAAATTTCACCCCCAGTTCTGTATTGAAATTATCGATGGCCTTGATCAGCCCAATACATCCGATCTGAAAAAGATCGTCCACATTTTCACTGCTGGAAGCAAAACGTTTGATGACACTTAAAACCAGACGCAGATTGCCGTTGATAAAAAGCTGTCTGGCACTTTCATCTCCCTGACGTATTTTCACAAAAAGAGCTTCTTTTTCATCATTGGTGAGGGTGGGCAGTTTCGATGTATTGACACCGCAGATTTCCACTTTATTCAAAGCTGTACCTCCCGGACACGTATTGTTTTCTGCTATTAAGGATGGACAAAAAAGGAAAGAATTATTCCGAAACTTAAGGTTGAAAATCGGCATGAAAAGTGATTGACAAATGTTAAAGGATGCTTTAAAATAATATCAAGTTTTAAAGTTTAACAGGTTAAACCGTTGAAGTGGAGATAACGTTGCAAGCGCACTTACAGAGAGTCCGGGAAGGTGAAAGCCGGGCAGAAAGCGGAGTTTCAAATGGACCACTGAGGGCATGGGGAAAGGCATCCTGAAGATGACTGAGTATTCCGTGACGTGAAGGTATACGTTAATTGCCGGGGATATGTTGGTATCCTGCAGAGTGTGTGTGATTTTCACAAAACAAGGTGGCACCACGGGACGATTATTCAGGCCCGCCCTTGACAGCAGAAGTAATTTCTGTTGTTGAGGGCGGGCCTTTTGTATTTGACCATTCAATAAAAAAATAATACAGGAGGTTCGCTATGACCAGGACAGTATTGGAAGACATGAAACTGAAAATCGCAGAAGGTAAATTTAAACGATATCCGGTATGGCGTGAGATACTGGCGGATGTGGCTACACCGATTCAGGTGTTAAGGCGGCTGAAGGCGGTGAGCGATCACTGTTTTATGCTGGAGAGTGCAGAGGACAACAGACACTGGGGGAGATACACTTTTTTGGGCTACGATCCTACGATGGAGCTTGTCTGTACCAATCATAAGCTGGTGATCACCACAAATGTGAAAAAAGAATATCAGGTGGAAGATCTGGGCGCTTTTATTGAGAATGTGATTGCAGAAAACAGAGCACCGCAGATCGAGGGACTGCCGTCCTTGTCCGGCGGTCTGGTGGGATACTTTTCCTATGATTTTATCAAATACAGCGAGCCTTCGTTAAAACTGGACGCAGAAGATGCAGAGAAGTTCAACGATGTGGACCTGATGTTATTTGATAAAATGATCGCATTTGACAATTATCGTCAGAAAATCATACTGATTTACAACTGTCGGATTTCCGATGCAGATGCTGAAGCTGAAGGAATATATCAAAAGGCGCAGACTGTTTTAGACGAGATGGAGGAACTGATCTGTTTTGGAAAAGAAGAAGAAACCGTTCCCGGAAGATTGCTGTCCGATTTTAAACCGCTTTTTGAAAAAGAAGAGTTTTGCCGAAAGGTAGATCAGGTAAAAGAATATATCCGGGAAGGAGATATTTTTCAGCTGGTTCTTTCCAACCGGCTGGAAGCGGATTTTGAAGGTAGCCTGCTCAACACCTACAGACTTTTGAGAACAACGAATCCGTCTCCTTATATGTTTTATTTTTCCGGGGACGATCTGGAGATTGCCGGCGCTTCTCCGGAGACACTGGTAAAGGTTCACAATGGTGAGGCCAAAACCTTCCCGCTGGCCGGAACCAGACCCAGGGGAAAGACCTGGGAAGAAGATCAGGCATTGGAAGCAGATCTTTTGTCTGATGAGAAAGAGCTGGCAGAGCACAACATGCTGGTAGATCTGGGAAGAAATGATCTGGGCCGGTTTTGTAAATTCGGCAGCGTGGAGGTTGAAAAATATCTCTCCATCGAACGTTTTTCTCACGTGATGCATATCGGCTCCACTGTGAGAGGAACTTTAAGAGAAGATAAAACAGCGCTGGACGCATTAAAGGCAGTGCTGCCGGCCGGAACCCTTTCAGGAGCGCCCAAGATTCGGGCCTGCCAGATCATCAATGAGCTGGAAAACAATAAGCGTGGAATATATGGCGGCGCCATCGGCTATCTGGATTTTGCCGGCAATATGGACACCTGTATCGCAATCCGGCTGGCATTTGCAAAAAATGGTAAGGTTTTTGTCAGATCGGGAGCGGGAATTGTGGCGGACAGTGTACCCGAAAAGGAGCATCAGGAGTGCATTAATAAGGCGAAGGCAGTGATGCTGGCGCTGAAAGAAGCGCAGCAAGTATGAAGGAGGTGGAACGATGATTTTACTGATCGATAACTATGACAGTTTTTCCTATAATCTGTTTCAGCTGGTGGGTTCCCTTTGTCCGGATATCCGGGTGGAGAGAAATGACGCATTGACAGTGGAAGAAATAGAAGCATTAAAGCCGAAGGCAATCATTCTTTCACCGGGACCCGGCAGGCCGTCAGAGGCGGGCAGATGCATCGAAATCGTGCAGAAGCTGGGAAAGAAAATCCCGATACTGGGAGTTTGCCTGGGACATCAGGCTATCTGCGAAGCCTACGGCGGAACAGTATCTTATGCAAAACAGCTGATGCACGGCAAACAGTCAATTGCATCTTTGGATAAAACCTGTCCTCTTTTTGCAGGAATGCCGGATTCCATTGCGGTGGCACGGTATCATTCACTGGCGGCGGTGGAAGAGCTTTTGCCGGAAAGTCTGGCGGTGACTGCAAGAACCGGAGATGATGAAATCATGGCGGTGGCACACAGAAGCGATCCGGTATATGGCGTACAGTTCCATCCGGAATCCATTCTTACACCACAGGGCCGCGTGATCGTGGAAAATTTTTTGAAAATTGCAGACTGTCATAAAACGGAGGAAAACAACATGATTAAAGAGGCGATTGTAAAACTTGTCAATAAAGAAAATTTAAGCTATGAAATGGCGGAAGCTTCCATGGATGAAATCATGGGCGGCCAGGCAACGCCGGTGCAGATGAGCGCTTTTTTGGTTGCCATGGCGATGAAGGGCGAGACCATCGAAGAGATCACAGCCTGTGCAGCGGGCATGCGCAAGCACTGCGTGAGACTGCTTCACAATCAGGATGTGCTGGAAATCGTGGGAACCGGCGGTGACCGCTCCAACTCCTTCAATATTTCCACCACTTCCTCCATTGTGATTTCGGCGGCGGGCGTGCCTGTGGCAAAACATGGAAACCGGGCGGCATCCAGCAAATGCGGTGCTCCGGATGTGCTGGAAGCGCTGGGGGTTAAAATTGCCATCGATCCGGCAAAAAGTTCCCAGGTGCTTTCCCAAATCGGTCTGTGCTTTTTATTTGCCCAGAACTACCATCTCTCCATGAAATATGTGGGGCCGGTGAGAAAAGAACTGACCATCCGGACCATTTTCAATATTCTGGGGCCTCTGACCAACCCGGCAGGTGCGAATATGGAACTGATGGGTGTTTATGATGAAGGCCTGGTGGAACCTCTGGCAAGAGTGCTGGCAAATCTGGGTGTAAAGAGCGCCATGGTAGTTTACGGACAGGACGGACTGGATGAAATTTCCATGAGTGCACCCACAACAGTGTGTGAAGTGCGGGATGGAAAATTTGAGTCTTATGTGATTACACCGGAACAGTTTGGCTTTACAAGATGTAAAAAGGAGGAACTGGTGGGCGGCACGCCGGCAGAAAATGCGGAAATTGCAAAACGTATCTTAAAAGGAGAAAAGGGACCCAAGCGGGATGCGGTAGTGATCAATTCCGCAGCAGCTTTACATATTGCAAAGGGCATTTCCCTGGAAGATGCCATTCGGGAAGTGGAAGAGGTTATTGATTCCGGAAAAGCATATGCACAGCTGGAAGCGTTTGTGGAGCTGACCAACGCATGAAAATGAAAACGTGTCATCAGTAAATTGCTTAAAAAGTGAGAGGCGGGAATGAGTAAAAAAATGATACTGGATCAGCTGGCGGACTCCACCCGCAAACGGGTGGAGGAGAGCAAAAAGCAAAGACCTTTGGAACTGATCGAAAAAAAGGCGCGTGAGAGGTGCAAAGATCAGGTATTTGAATTTCCCTTTGAAAAGGCGCTGGCAAAAACGGGAATGTCGTTTATCTGTGAGGTGAAAAAAGCATCTCCGTCCAAAGGGCTGATTGCAGCGGATTTTCCCTATTTGCAGATCGCGAAGGAGTATGAGGCGGCAGGGGCATCGGCAATCTCGGTGCTGACGGAGCAGGAATATTTTCTGGGAAGTGACCGGTATTTGCAGGAAATTGCAAATGCGGTAGCCATTCCGGTGCTGCGCAAGGATTTTACCGTTGATGAATATCAGATTTATGAGGCAAAACTGTTGGGCGCATCGGCAGTGCTTCTGATCTGCACGCTGCTTGACGATGCAGCCCTCAAGGCTTTTTTGGAAACAGCAAACAGCCTTGGTCTGTCGGCCCTTGTGGAAGCCCATGATGAAGATGAAGTGGGGCGTGCCATCAGAGCGGGTGCAAAAATCATCGGTGTCAACAACCGGGACTTAAAAACTTTTTCGGTGGATGTGAACAATTCGGTACGACTCCGCAGCCTGATTCCCGGGGATGTGATCTACGTGTCGGAAAGCGGCATACGGGGACCGGAAGATGTGGGCGTGCTTTACAGAAACGGTACGGATGCAGTTCTCATCGGAGAGACGCTGATGAAAAGCCCCGACAAAAAGGCGATGCTGGAAAATCTCAGGAGGGAATGTCATGACTGAGAATACCGATGCAGAGGCAAAGGGGCTGCAGCAGTTAAAAACGAAAGAAAAGCCATTAATCAAAATCTGTGGCCTGTCACGTTCCTGTGATATCGATTTTGTCAATATGTATCAGCCGGATCTGATCGGATTTGTTTTTGCAAAAAGCAAACGGCAGGTGACGATAGAACAGGCAAAGCAGCTCAGGCAAAAGCTTGCTCCTTCCATCAAAGCGGTGGGGGTTTTTGTAAACGAAGATCCGGAAATCATCGCCTCCATTGTACAGGAGAATGTGATCGATCTGGTACAGCTGCATGGGCAGGAGGACAGCGCTTATGTGGAAAGGCTGCGAAACCTGCTGCAGCGCAATGCCGCAGAGAAAGAGGACGGGGTCGGCTGTCAGCTGATTCAGGCTTTTTGTGTAAAAACGAAAGAAGACGTCAAAAGGGCCTGCCAAAGCAGCGCTGATTTCATCTTGCTGGACCACGGCAGCGGCGGTACCGGAAAGGCTTTTGACTGGGAGTGTTTAAAAGCGGCAGATCGTCCCTTTTTTCTGGCAGGCGGTTTGAACCCGGAAAACATTCACAGGGCAGCTTTGACAGGGGCTTATGGTCTGGATGTGAGCAGCGGCGTGGAAACGGAGGGTTTTAAGGACCCCGGGAAAATAAAAAGACTGCTGGATCTGGTTTGAAAACCGGCAGGATGAAAATACAGTGCAGACAATGGAAAAAACAGCCGCAAAATGCGGCGGAAATGAGGAAAATATGACGAAAGGAAGATTTGGAATTCATGGAGGGCAGTACATTCCGGAGACGCTGATGAATGAAATCATTCGTCTGGAAGAGGCCTATGAATTTTATAAAAAGGATCCGGAATTTAACCGGGAGCTGGAGGAACTGCTGAAAAACTATGCAGGGCGTCCTTCCCTTTTATATTATGCAAAAAAAATGACAGAGGATCTGGGCGGTGCAAAGATTTATTTAAAAAGAGAGGATTTAAATCATACCGGTTCCCACAAAATCAACAATGTGCTGGGGCAGGTGCTGATGGCAAAGAAGATGGGAAAAACCCGCGTGATTGCGGAAACCGGTGCCGGACAGCACGGCGTGGCCTGCGCTACAGCAGCTGCACTTTTAGGGCTGGAATGTGAAATTTTTATGGGAAAAGAAGATACCGACCGTCAGGCGCTGAATGTGTATCGCATGAAACTTTTAGGCGCAAAGGTCCATCCCGTTACCACCGGAACCATGACCTTAAAAGATGCGGTAAATGAGACCATGCGTGAGTGGACCAATCGGGTGGAGGATACCCACTATGTACTGGGGTCCGTAATGGGACCGCATCCTTTTCCGACGATTGTCAGGGATTTTCAATCTGTGATCAGTAAAGAAGCAAGAGAACAGATTCTGGAATATGAGGGAAAGCTTCCGGCAGCAGTGCTGGCCTGTGTGGGCGGCGGCAGCAACGCCATGGGCATGTTTTACAATTTCATTCAGGATGAGGGCGTAAAACTCATCGGCTGCGAGGCGGCGGGGAAAGGTGTGGATACACAGCTTCATGCGGCAACCATCGCCAAAGGTTCTCTGGGGGTGTTTCACGGTATGAAATCCTATTTCTGTCAGGATCAGTATGGTCAGATCGCTCCGGTGTATTCCATTTCAGCCGGACTTGACTATCCCGGAATCGGACCGGAACATGCACATTTATATGATACGGGAAGAGCTCAGTATGTGCCTGTCACAGATGAAGAAGCGGTGCAGGCCTTTGAATATCTGGCACGGACGGAGGGCATCATCTGCGCCATCGAAAGTGCCCATGCAGTAGCCTACGCAAGAAAGCTGGCACCCACCATGAGTCCGGAGGAATGCATGATTATCTGTCTTTCCGGCAGAGGAGATAAGGATGTGGCGGCGATTGCGCGTTATCGCGGAGAAAATATCAGCGAATGAAACAAATCGTCTGGAGGCTGTAAAAGCAGCTCTATGACAGAACAGAGAGGATTTCTATGAACAGAATTGCAAAGGCATTTGAAAATAAAAAGGCGTTTATCGCTTTTCTGACGGCGGGAGATCCAAACCTTGCCGCCACAGAGGAATATATTCTGGAGATGGAAAAAGCGGGAGCTGATCTGATTGAAATCGGCATTCCCTTTTCTGACCCCATCGCAGAGGGACCGGTAATTCAGGAGGCGGACCTGCGGGCGCTTTCGGCAGGAACCACCACGGATCAGATTTTTGAAATGGTAAAAAGTGTGCGGAAAAAAACAGAGATTCCGCTGATTTTTATGACCTATTTAAATCCGGTCTTTCATTATGGATATGATGAATTTTTCTCCCGCTGTAAGGAAGCTGGAATCGACGGCATCATTATCCCCGACCTGCCCTTTGAAGAAAAAGAGGAGGTGGACGCTGTCTCTTCCGCCTACGATGTAACCCTGATCTCCATGATTGCGCCCACCTCAGAAGAAAGAATTGCGCAGATCGCAGGCCAGGCCAAAGGCTTTTTATACGTGGTGTCTTCCATGGGCGTGACCGGAATGCGTTCCGAAATCAAAACAGATCTGGACAGCATGCTTTTAAAAATCCGGCAGGCAACCGATGTGCCTGCTGCGGTCGGATTCGGAATTCATACGCCGGCGCAGGCAGCAGATATTGCAAAGAAAGCGGACGGTGTGATTGTGGGAAGTGCGCTTGTGAAGCTGATCGCTCAGTATGGCAGTCATGCTCATCAGCAGGTGTACACCTATGTGCGCATGATGAAAGATGCAATTTCCTGAAAAAAACTCTTTCCCTGCAGAACGAATAGTGCTATAATGACTGTTAATCGGAATTTACGTTAATGTACTAAAGCATTATGAGGAGTGATTAACATGGAAAAGAAAAATCTTGACTGGGCAAATCTGGGCTTTGCTTATATGCCCGCTGATTATCGTTATGTAGCAAATTTTAAGAACGGCGCATGGGAAGAGGGCGGTCTGACTACAGACCCCACCCTGACACTGAGCGAGTGTGCGGGCATCTTCCACTATTGCCAGGAAATTTTTGAAGGCT
>JAFUMV010000131.1 GCA_017482485.1 Lachnospiraceae bacterium | reverse complement strand
TTGCGAATCTATGGCAGAACTCTTGGATAAACCTTTCGAAAAATGGGACAATATTGATGATATCTTGAAAGCTCACAAAATATATGGATACAATAAGAAATTATTGCGCATTATAAATGAGATGAAAAAGACATGTCTGTAAATTTTAGAGCCAGGGCTCATATGCGCTCATTGTCGCAGTGCCCTGGCTCTTTATAATGTATCTTAACTTAAGTCAAAACTCCCGATATACCAATATACTCCGCCTTGAAGAACCGAAAGCTTTCTTCATGTTCCACATACAGATGCGCCAGCGCAATGCCAGGAAATTTACATCACGCAGCTTCTGCGCTCTTTCTTTTCCATATCCCCGCGCAGATATCTGGCATTATATTCCATGTTAATCTCGCGGATTTCCTTGCGGCCTTCAATATATTCCTCATACATTTCAGCCAGCCCGGCCATGCAGCCATCGCAGTTTGCAGAGATGTTGCCGAGCGCTTCCTCCACGATCTGCTTGCGCTCTTCTTTGGTTGTATCTTTAATTAAGTAGCTTTCCATGAATGTGCCTCCTGATTTTGTAAAAGTGATGATCTGATTATAGCACAACCGCCGGAAAACTCACAATCAATATACTATTATTTCTCCTGTTTTCCAATCATCCGCAGCAAATTACCGCCGAACACTTTCGCCTTTTCCTCTTCGCCCAGCCCAAGGCTGTCCAGGCAATGGTTCATGCTCTGAATGGCTTCTTTGATTTTCTCTGCATTATTATAAGGAAAATCCAGGCCGAACACACAGCGGTCGATGCCGGTAAGCCAGATTAAATCCCGGACTTTTTCTTCTCCCAGATACCAGTATTTGTTCTGGCCTCTGTCAAACACGCTGGTGAGGCCGGCGAAAACATTGGTACGGTTATTGCTCATCACGGCAACAGCCTCGTTGAAGAAGGAGTAACCTCCCACGTGCTCCATGCAGATTTTCAGTTCCGGGAAGCGGTAAGCCACTTCATCATACAGAAGGGTGTTGTAGTCAGCGATTCTGTGCCAGTGTATGCCGGTGTGAAAAGAGATGGGCAGACCGCGCTTCTGGGCTACTTCGTAGACCTGGCAGGCCCGGTCATCGTCAATTTTGAATTTCTGGAATGCGGGGTGCATTTTGATGCCGGAAAGTCCCAGGGCAAAGATTTCCTCAGTCTGGTCTTTTAGGTCGTCTCTGGTAAAATCAATGGTTCCGAATCCCAGCAGACGCTCTTCGTTTTTGATCTGTTCATAGAGCCATTTGTTGGCGCTTTCGCCATTTTCGCTCTGAAAGTATTTGCTGAAGGGCGCAAAGCATACCGCCTGATCGATGCTGCATTCATCCATGACACTTTTCAGACTGGAAATGCTGCCTTCTGCTCTTACCTGTTCCTGAAAAACATGGGCATGATGTGCAATTATTTTCATATTATCCTCCTTTACAGCTCTTCCACATATTTTACACCTTCGATATTTCTTAAAATATCCAGACCTGCCGGCCGTTTGCTTTTGTTGGAAACTTCGATGGTTGCGACCGCCGTGGGGCCGTCTCCTTTGAATTTACTTTTGGTAATTTCAAAAACCGACAGCTTCATTTCCTCCCTGCGCAGGGCATCCCGGAATTTTGCGATGCTTCTGCCGGAGTCAAACTCCACATAGACGTCAAAACTTTTCGCATGCTTCTGCAGCAGGTGGTCTAAATAGTTTAACACCTTAAAGGTGAATAGTGCAAACAGAAGGCACAGCACTACGCCTTCAATATAGCCGATTCCCGCCGCCAGTCCAATGCAGGCACAGGTCCAGAGCCCGGCCGCGGTGGTCAGGCCTCTGACCTGGTTTCTGCCGGTCACGATAATGGTTCCTACGCCCAGAAAGCCCACGCCGCTGATGACCTGGGCACCCATGCGGCTCAGATCCGCCTGCTCCGGAAAAGTCGTGCTGATGTATTGGCTTGTCATCATGACGATGGCGGACCCCAGACATACAATCACATGGGTTTTGATGCCGGCGCCTCTGCGCTTCATACTTCTGTCAACTCCGATTAAAATACCTACCAACAACGCCGCCGTCAAACGGATCATCATGGAAAGCATGCTCCATTCTCCGGCTGTTTTTACAAGCCAGTTCCACATAAGTACCTCCCCGTTTCTTATAATAGAAAATTCAGCAGCGTCAGTGTACAGATGGCAACACCCCCTGTACACCAACGCCCTCCGTACACCAACGCAATCCATCGACAATATAAACCGCTCATACCGATGCGGCCTTCCAGGCTTACCGCCCCAGATATTTTACCACTTTGTCTGCATAATCCGTCTGAATAATGTCAAATCCTCTTCGCACAAGCCAGCCCCAACCGTCATCCGGATTCCGGCTGACGGACAAATCATCGTCATGCATCGCATTCAGCGTCCTCCCGCCCAGACTTAAGCTGTTTGTCAGCAAGATGTAGCCTTTTTCATGCCAGGCTTTCATCCGCTCAGGACTTACCATTTCCGGATCGTCAAAAGTCAGCTCAATGCCTACCATGTTGATATGGCTTTCTTCCGCTTCCTTAAGCCCCTCCATGGTGTAGCGCTGAATGGGAATGTACATAAAACCGGCTCCTTCCCGTTCCATGCGGAGCAGATTTTCAGCCGTGGGAACGCTCTTTAACAGAATCTGATTCTCCATGCCGTACTTTTTCACCAGTTCAACAACAGGCCCGAAAATCGAATCACAGCGATCCAGATTCAGAATACATCTGTCTTTTGTCAGCTTCAGCGCATCCTCAAACGTATCGATGCCCTGATCAGTCAGCTCTCCGTTTCGATTGTATTGCTTCAGCTTTCTGATCTGCGCGCTGCTCAATTTCTGCAGATCCATATCCTCCCGCAGAAAAACCTTTTCCATACCGGTATGAAAAAGAAATAACTCCCCATCCAGGCTGGAAAAAACATCCATTTCCAGAATGTCCGCCCCACGCTTTAGGGTGTAGTCAAAGGCACGGCACGTATTGTCCACCAGATTCCGGGTGCAGTTTCCTCTGTGCGCTTCCGCCAATACGCCCTTTTTTCGATATTCTGCAAGCAAATTCTCTTTTTTGTCCATCGCAAAAATCCTCATCCTTTTTGTATCCGTTCGGCGATGCCCTTCCAAAGTCATCGAACTACTCTCATTTTCTTGTTTTTAAATACTGAGAAAGCTCCCCCGGCCAGTCGGTCTGGATGATGTCAAATTCGTGATCCACAAGCCATCCCCAGCCCTTTTCAGGGTCATCCGTCAGAGAAATGTCATCGTTGTGTCCTGCTGCCAGAGGCTCCTTATAGCTGTAAACCAAAGAATTGCCCCATGCTTCCAGCCCCATTTTATGCAGTTCTCCCACAAAATCAGTCTGCAGAAGTTCGGACTGCTCCGTTGCGAACACGATCTCTGCGCCCACCAGATTCAGACGGCTGTTTTTCACCAGATCCCAACCGGCTTTTGTCTCTTTCAAAATCGGAATGTACATGCAGTTTGCCGCCTGACTGTTTTCAATTCTGGCAATGGCATCTTTGGTAGGAGCGCTCTTCATCAGAATCTGATTTTCCATGCCGTGCTTTCTGATAATCGGAGCCACATCATCAAAGAAATCCCCACACCGGTCCAGATTCAAAATGCAGCGGTTTTTGGTCATTTCCAGCACTTCTTCAAAGGTATTTACACGCCAGTCGGTAGCATTTCCATCACAGTTTATCATGCGAAGCTGCCGAATTTCTTTTCCCGTTAATTTTGTAATGTCGATGCCCGCTCCCAGATATCTGGGTTCTGTTCCCGTGTGAAAAATAAACAGTTCTCCGTCTGCACTTTTTGCCACATCCATTTCCAGGATCGCTGCCCCCTGGCGAAGGGCAATCTCAAAGGATGCGCAGGTGTTGGGCACGATATTCGCACCCCAGCTTCCGCGGTGCGCGGCAATTAAGATTTTGTCATTCGTATATTCTCTGAGGTTATATTTCATTTCGGTCACCATGCCTTTCTTAAATTTAAGTCATATGTATGCTTCTTTCAGACTGCATACCGCTACTGCGAACGCAGTAACCAGCAACTGCACAACAGCCCGGCCATGCCTTTTCTAAGTGGGGCATATGCCCTGACCAGGATAATTGCTTGCTTTTATATGGAAATTTTTTTATAATGTTTTTATCTGTTCAGGCCGGATGAATTCACACAAAAATGTGTGTCAGCGGCACTGAAATACTTTTCTTCTAATGCCTGAAAGGACCGCAGAACATGATCACAATCAACGACATTGCCAAAGCCGCCGGAGTTTCTCACGGCACTGTTTCAAACGTATTAAATAAAAAAGGAAATGTCAGCAGCAAGCGCATCAAAATGGTAGAAGATGCGATCGCCGCACTTGGCTATAACATGAATGAAAAAGCGAAGCTGCTTCGCAAGGGAGTGTCCGATGATCTTGCTCTGATTCTGCCCAATCTGGAATCCCGCTGCTACACCGATTTTTACAGCAGTTTTTTGCATGAAGCGGAAAAGTCCGGTTACAATGTGCGCCTGTATATCGCAGAAAACAGCAGTCATCGCGAGCGGGAGCTTGTGACGCAGATCCGTTCCGAGATCGTACGCGGCATCGCCACATTTTCTTCCCTGGAATCTTCTGCCGAGGAAAATCCCTATAAGGCTGCCGGCTTTTCTGAAAATGAGCTGCTGTATGTGGAACGCCGTCCTTTTTCCGAATCCAACTATATCGGCTTTGATTATGTACAGTGCGCGACGCTGATGGCCAACACCGTTTTGCGCAAAAAATTCAGCAATATCGTTCTGTTTACGGAAAATGAAGCGTTTTACGATCAGAAGCTTTTCATCCACACTTTTATGGAGATTGTAAAAAATAACTCCAACTGTCAGATTCACCATGTTCAGTCCTCTGTGGCCCACGGTTACAGCACTGCCATGACTTTGTTTGACGGTAAGGAGCAGCCGGAAGCGGTTTTTGCCTCCAACATCGTTCTTGCGCAGCAGGTCAAGAGCATGCTTTATAACTTTTTTGATGTCACAAAAACACTGGTTTACACAGTTTCGCCTCTTTATACCATTCCCGAAAGTCAGCTTTATAATTTCGAGATGAACTATCATCTTCTGGGAAAGCATGCCGCCGAGCGTCTGATCAGCCAGCTGGAGCGTTCCGATGCCGCGGCAGAAGCTGTCGATGATGCGAAAACTGCGGATAATGCCAAGGCCGCTGAGGATACAAAGGCAGCTGATCATGCAGAAAATCTGCCGGTTCTGGATCCCACCATTCTGCCCATCAAAGGCAGACGAATCTGGGCGCACTATGCGGAAAACTGCCCCAGGAAAAAAATCTCCCTGCTTGCCCGCAATATTCATACCACCGAGATCATCAGAAACCTCGCCAACCTTTATACCAAAAGCACCAATGTGGAAATTGCGGTATCCACCTTCTCCTATGATGACCTGTATAATATTTTAAACCAGAACAGCGGCGGCAATTTCGATTTATTGTGTCTCGATGTCCTCTGGATGTCTTCTCTTGCCGAATCTCTGCTTGTGGATTTAAAGAGCCTGGATCCGGAGATCACCTCCCGAATGGCGGATACGCACTTTCCGGAAGCGCTGCAGACCTATTCCTACGTCAATGGGAAACTGTACGGAATTCCGTTTTCCTCTGCTCCCCAGATTCTTTTTTACCGGAAAGATCTTTTTGAAAGCACCATCACCAGACGGCTTTATTTCGAAAAATACAGGCAGGAGCTGCGCCCGCCCAAAACCTACGCGGAATACAACCAGATTGCACAGTTTTTCACCAGACGTTATTCTCCTGCATCACCGGTTCCCTACGGAACCACGCTGAATCTGGAAAGCACAAGCGAAACCGCAACGGAATTTCTCATGCGTTATTTCAGCCATACAAACACGCTGTTTGATGATAAAAACAGGCTTTTGCTGGACTCTCCCGCCGGTATGCAGGCCCTTTCGGAATTTCTGGAAGCGCGCAAGTACTGTAAAAAAGGCGGCGATTCCTCCTGGCACGATGCGACCTGGAATTTTTTGCACGGGGAAGCTGCCATGTCCATTCTTTATGGCTATTACATGTCCGAGTTTGCCGATTCCGGCATTCTCTCCACGGACAAAATCGGCTTTGCGCAGGTTCCCGGCGGCAATTCGCTGTTTGGCGGCACCTCCATCGGCATCAATAAAAATTCTGCTCATAAGCAAGAAGCCCTTGATTTTATTCAGCACCTTTGTAAGGAGGAAATTTCATCCGCCATCGCTTTCTTCGGCGGAATGACAGCCTGCCAGAGCGTTTATGAAAATTACGAGGTCATAGATAAATATCCCTGGCTTTCCGTTTTTCCGGAAATCTATGCAGCAAAACCCCCGATTCGTAAACCGTTGGACAGTCACATACGAATCAATGAGCAACAGCTTTTGAATATCATCGGTTTTTCCATCCGAAACGTGCTCACCGGAACCATGACCGAACAGGAAGCTTTAAAATACGCCTGCCAGACCTACCAATTTTTCAGCGATCAGTTAAACCGTTAAACCCTAGTCTCCTTATTGCAAAATGGCTGCAAACGCTGAATTGATTTGTGGGCGGATGCTTTTGTGTTATTCCTAACGTGGCCAGCTTACGCTTCTTGTGCGCACACCGGCGCTCACTTCATATTCGTCAAAACCGATTTGGGCCGGCAGCGGTTTGAAAAATGTTCCTTCCACACCTTCAATATGTAAGCCTTCTTCGTTCAGTGTCACCATTCCATAGATGGGCTTTTCATACGGAAATACATATTGAAGGTTAGGAAATTTTTCTTCTGTCTCTTCAGAAAATCTCCGACAGGCATATTTGGGTCCGATCCAGTGATTTGAAATGCTGTTGATGGAATAATGAATGATGCCCCTGTCTATGGACAGCGCATCCTGATGGATATGACCATAAACACACATTTTTATTTTATCCGGATCCTCTTTTCTCACTTCATCCAGCACTTCCTGGAGTCTGTCATAATTTTTCAGACCTCTGCTCACCGGCAAAAGCGGCTGGTGGGAAAACATCACCACAGGTTCTTCGGATGACATAATGGTTTCTTTCATCCACTGAAGCTGACTTTCCGGCAAATACGGCTGTTCTGACCTGTAATCAAAATAATTTCCGTAATAGTAATCGGTCAGTTGTCCTTTTTCATTTTTAAAAAAATTGGAATCCAGCACCAGAAAATGCCATCCGTTACAATGAAAATCATAATATGCGCCCGGCATCCCGTACAGCTGAATCGTTTCTTCTTTGGAGCAGAAATCCATTTCATGATTGCCCAGCACATGATAATGAGGCTTATGATACGAATTAAACTCCGCAAGCAGTTCCAGTTTCGGAACCGGCGTCGATATTTTCATGGCATTGGCAAGATTCACCGGCAGATTTTTTTCGGAACACAGGCATTTTGAGGTATCTTTGGGATAACAGAAATCACCGTTATTTATGATAAAATCAACCTGCTGTTCATCACAGGCTCTCAAAAAGTCATGTAATCTGTCTGCTCCGTCATGCATGATGTCCAGATGCAGATCGGACATAAGTCCAAATTTCACACTCTTTTTATCCATTCTCTTCCATTCTCCTGTCCCGGGTCTTTGCATCAGCCCTTTACGCCGCCTTCTGTCACACCCGAAATAATCTGTCTTGCAAGGATTGCATAAATGACCACCGTCGGAATAAAGGCAACTACAACCGCAGTGAACATTCCGGCCCAGTCACCTGAAACCAGCAGAGACTGTACCATCTGATGCAGTCCAACGCCCAGCGTACGCAGTTCGGATTTGCTCGCAAAAATCAGAGCCAGGAAGTACTCGTTCCATTTGCTGATGAAGTTGAAAATCGTCACAGTCACTACCGCGGGTTTTACCAGAGGCAGCATGATTTTTAAGAACGTATAATAAGGGCCTGCACCATCGATATAAGCCGCCTCTTCATAACTTGTGGAAACACCACGGAAGAAGGTCAGCAGATAGTAAGTGGTATAGGGCACAGACATGACTGTATACAAAAAGATGATGGACAGTCTGCTGTTGGTCAGGTCCAGTTTGCTGAACATGTAAAACATGGGCATGATGATCATGATGCCCGGAATGCTGATGCCCACCACAAACAGTCTTTCGATCACAGGATTTAACTTGAATTTCATTCGCGCCAGACAGTAAGCTGCCGGACAGGAAACCACGTCAATCAGAATGATGGAGGAAAAGGTATACAGGCAGGAGTTTCCCAGGTTGCGCAGCATCTTGTTCTGAATCAGTGCTCTGTAATAGTTCTCCCATTTGACGCCGCTGGCCAGCAGAGTACCGGAGAAAATATCCTTGGTGCTGGACAGGGATGCCAAAATCAGCCATCCAAATAAAACAGCGATAAACACGGTCCACAGAATAACCAGCAGATATCCCGGAACTTTTTTCACATTCTTTTTCAGTCTGTCGCTTGACGGATATGTCTTTTTCATACTCCACCTCCTTAAATTTCATAATTTTCGTCTTTGATGACGCGCTTAATCACCATGGAGATGATGGTTACAGTAACTGTCATCACAACAGCCGCCGCGGCAGCCTTGCCGACCTTCAGTTCCGTCACTTCATCGGATGAACCGAACAGCAGCTGATAGACATATTTCATGGGAACGGTAGTCTCTGTTGAGTTGAAGATCTGGGACAGTGCAAAAAATCCCATAACACGGCTGGTCCATAAGGTGATGGAAGTTCCGATTACGCCTTTTAACAGAGGAAGTGTGATGTTCATAAATTTCTGGAAGCCATTTGCGCCGTCCAGTGTTGCTGATTCATAGTAGTCTTTTGAAATCTTTTCGATACCGGAAATATACATCAGCATGTAATAGCCCACGCTGCTGAACACATAGGCGATACACATGGCCAGAAATACATTGCCGCCCACGCTCAGCCACTGGAAATTCGCCGCTGTTTCCCATCCCAGTTTTAAAAACAGGCTATGTAAAAGACCGTAATCTGCATTGAAAACATAAAGCAGCCACATGTAACCCACCGCTACGCCGGAAATTACATTAGGCATATAAATAACAGCACGGAAAAATTTCTGACCGATGATTCCGGAGGTCAGAATTGTGGCTAAAAGCAGCGCCAGAACCAGCGTTGCAATGCCGGTGAAAATCCAGATTTTCAAAAAGTTGACCATACTGATGCGAAACAGTCTGGTATTCATCAGATCAACATAATTGCTGATTCCGGTCCAGCTCCAGGTGGATGAATCGGCCGTGATGTTGCCCACTTCATTGAAGCTCATGCCCACGGTACGCACTACCGGATAAATGAACACAATGGCAAATAAAATGATGGCGGGTGCTAAAAAAACTGCAATCGTCCCTTTTGATTGCTTCATGGTTACCTCCCTTTTTCCATTCATGACAGACAGGGCTGCCGCGCTTACGATTTTCATCGCGGACGCGCAGGCAGCCCAATCTCGGTTTTCTATTTCATTTCATTTTTAGAAGTTGCTTGCTTCTTTGATGAACTCCTCTACGGTAAGCAGTCCTGCTTCCAGTTTGATGCAGGCATCACCGATGATCTGAGAGCTGTCGGAATTTACTTTCGTGTTCAGCTGAGACAGATAACGTTTTGAGGTCTGGCTCATGATTGTCTTAACATCCGCCAAAGCTGCAGGCCATTCTGCATTCACACCCATGGGGATGGACTGAGTCTGATCTCTGAACATTTCATCATAAGTGCCGGTTGTTAAGAATGCTGCAAATGCAAATGCTGCATCCATCTGTTCCTGGGTATTGTTCTTGTTGCAGCAGATTGCGTATGTACCGAATGCAGTCGCTTCTGTTCCGTCAACACCGTCTTCTACGGTAGGGAAGGAGAATGCGCCCCAGTTGAATTCGCTGTTGGAAGCTGCGGTTTCGTTAGGCAGCCATGTTCCGTTGATGTACATTGCGATTTCGCCGTTTAATACCATGTTCTGCTGAGCGGTAGGATTTACATTGGAAGCTACATTGGGATCATAGTAACCCTGCTCTGCCATGTAAGCTACTGCAGAAGCTGCCTCATAAATCGCATCATAGTATTTGCTGCCTTCCTGCCAGAGGGAACTGTCATAGCAGATTTCTTCTACTGCTTCTGCGCCGATCTTACGCTGTAAATAGTAAGAGAACATTGCCCATTCACGTGCATTTTCATCTGTGAAAGGAATGTAGCCTGCATCCTTAACAGTCTGGCAGACATCCATCAGTTCATCCCATGTGGTAGGATATTCGGTAATACCGCATGCCTCAAAGATGTCCTTGTTACAGAAAATGACGAACGCCTGAGGGATGTAAGCAACGCCCATGTACTTGCCGTCGCATGCGTCCTTGATCATGCCGGAATAAGCGCTCATTACACAGTCAACGTATTTTTCACCGTTGGTTGTAGGATAAGTCTTATCATAATACTCTGTCAGATCTGCAAGATAATCGCTCCATGTGGAAATACAGTTATCCCAGTTTGCATCCATCATGTTGATTTCGGTTCCCGCATCCATTGCAGAAACAAGCAGAGTCTTGTTGTCACGTCCGTTAAATGTGAAGTTGATGGTAACTCCGGGGTTTAATTCCATAAACTCTTCTGCTGCTGCCTGCAGTACCTGTGCCTGGCTCTCTGTTTCGCCCCAGCTGGACCAGTATTCCAGAGTTGCGGAAAGTTCAGCAGTCTCTTCTGTTGTATCCTGTGCTTCTGCAGAATCTTTTACCTCTGCTGTTTCCTCTGTCTGTACACTTGTGTCAGCAGCTGCATCCTTACTGGCTGTTTCTGTTGAACCACATGCAACAGTGCCCAGCATCATGCCTGCAATTACCAGCGTTGCTACAACTTTTTTCATCTGTTTTCCTCCTTTTTGAGTAAAAAAATTACTCTGAATCCGATTTTATTCAGCAGTTTTCCACTGCTCATCCATAGAATACTCTTTAATTTGGAACGTGTCAATAATTTTTCATGTAAAGTATGTTTAAATTCTATGTGAAATATACATTTTTGTCGTTTTATCAAATTTTCGCCTTTGCTTTTTGTGCATTTTTTCATCTGGAATTAATTGGAAGTAAATGAAAATAAAAAAATCAGGGGTTTAAAATTGGAACGAATCAATCTTTTTTAGGCAACTTTTTAATAATATAGTGTGCGCAATAGCGCACACTCCGCGTCGAGCGCGGTCGCGAAGCGACAATTTCACCGCGCGCGAGTACGCATCGTTGCGCGAAGCGCTTTTTGCTCAACAGGAATTTTCGGAGAAAATTCCTGTTGAGCAAAAAAGCAGACAATCCAAAGATCGCCTGCTTTTTATTCGTATGAAACTCAAAGGCCAGAACCCTCGCTCTACAACTCATTCTTTTCTCATCCGATGCCGCCCATCACAATTCCCAGCACTAACACCAAAAAACAAATCGGGCAGAACACGTATTTGCAAAGGGGATAAAATTTGGAGGTATAGGGCTTTTTACGTCCGGTATTGACCTGTTGTTCCACATATTTTCTGCCGCAAACCCAGAAAAACATGATTGCTGCCAGCCCTGCACCAAGGGGGCATATGTAAATTGAAAGCAGGTCCATCCAGCCGGAAACTATGCCCTGAATGCAGATCGAAACCACAGCGCTGAACACGCCGACCGCCGCGCATGCCGGAATGCGGGAAAGGCCCAATTTTTCCTGTACCGTTGCAATGGGCGCTTCGTAAAGGTTGATCAGTGATGTCATCCCCGCGAACAAAACTGCAACAAAGAACACGATTGCCACGATAGTACCCCCCTGCATGCCGCTAAAGAGGTTGGGCAGGAAGATAAACATCAGTCCGGGGCCTCCCTGATTCAGCTGCGTTTTTGTGGTCGCCATTGCCGGAATGATCACAAGTGCTGCAAGCATCGCTGCCAGTGTATCAAAGAATGCAACACGCCCTGCGGAAGCCGGGATATTTTCCTGATCCGATAAGTAGGAGCCGTAAATCAGCGTTCCGTTGCCGGCTATGGACAGGGAGAAAAAGGCCTGCCCCAGCGCATAAATCCAGGTTTTGGGATCTTTGAGCGCAATGGGATCCACCCGGAAAATATAACGATATCCGTCTGCGGCACCCGGCTGGAATAAAACATAAATCCCCAGAATCACAAACAGCAGGAAAAAAGCGGGCATCATCACTTTATTCGCCTTTTCAATGCCCTTTCCAACGCCCAGCATCAAAATCAGAATGGCAATCATCAATGCGGCAAGAAGCCAGCCGTTATTGCCGAACGCAGATGCCATGCTGCCAAATGCGGCACTGTAGCCGTCCACATCTGTCGCTGCAAGGGTGGAACCGGTAAAGCTGCCAACGGCATATTTTAAAATCCATCCCATCACAACCGTATATCCGATCGCCATTGCCAGGGAGCCGAGCACGGGAATCAGACCGATTGCCTCACCCAGTTTTCTCCTTCCTTTCCTTTCGCAGGCTGCACCGAAGGCATCCACCGGACCGGACTTTGTTGCGCGCCCAAAGCTCATCTCCCCAATGATGCCGGTAGAGCCGATTAAAACCACAAAAATAAGGTATGGAATAATGAAGGAACCGCCCCCATAGAGTGACACTCTGGTGGGAAACATCCAGATATTTCCCATTCCCACCGCAGAACCGATACAGGAGAGGATAAATCCCCATCTTGAATTGAAAGAATCTCTTTTTTTCATAACAAACCCCTTTTTATCATAATGTGATGACAACATTTTACCGCATTAGCGTAATTTTCTCAATAACAGCATGGGTGTACGGATGACAACGCGTTCATACCCCAAGCAGTTTTCTCAGCTCATCATGAGGCCGTTCGGGATCTGCCTGAAAAATATCCACATAGTTCTGGTCCTCGCTCCTGTCTTCAAAAGCGGGAAACAAAAATCCACACTCCGGCCTGCCCGGCTCATAATCCCCCGTCACCGGACAGATGGCGCAGATGATGTATTCGTACATTTCCTCCGATTCCCACAGACGTTCATGGTCCGCCGCTTTCAGCGGAACATCATAACGGTCATGGAACACGAACACCGCATAATCATGGGACGCCTGATAGCATTCCCCAACCAGATCATAAAAAGTATCCATCAGCGCATCGTTTTTTAAACCGCACTTTTTCATGCCCATCAAAAGCTGCCACATGCTGCCCGCTTTCATGGCAGTCTGGGAAAACTTATATCGCTTTAAATTTTTATTTGTCTCAGAAAAGGGAATGACTTGGCAATGGCCAGGTTCTTTTCCTTTTCTTTGGTGGAAAGTTTTAAGAAGCTGGTGTTGAACGTTCCGTCCACAAATCCTTCTGCGTCCATATAACTTCCGGCAATTCTTGTCATGGAGCTTCGTGATACCGTCATACGCCTGGTCAGCTCCAGCATGTCCTCTCTGTTAATCATTATATCCCCTCTGTGCTTTTCTGAAATTTCCAACAGCATCGGCGGCCAGATGGAACCGCGCCATCTGTGCACTTAAAGTATTATAACATATCATATTCAGGTCCCGCAAAGGTTAAACGCGTATAACAGATTCCTTTGTACATAAAAAACCTCTCTTTTCGGCACATTATAAGTAACTACAGGAGGCAGGAATGAATAAAGACTTTGCAAAGCAGCTTTTCATGGAAATCATCGGCAGCATCCTCATCGCAGCAGCGATCTACAATTTTGCCGTACAGGCACAGTTCCCCATGACCGGATTTTCCGGCATTTCCATTATTCTGTATCGGCTTTTTCAGATTCCCATCGGTCTGTCCACCATATTTTTAAACATTCCGGTGGCCATTTTGTGCTATCGGCTTCTTGGAAAAAAATTTTTTATCAGTTCCCTCCGCTGCATGATTCTCTCTTCCGTCATGATCGATTATGCGGCACCTCTTTTTCCGGTCTATGAGGGAAGCCGCCTTTTATCTGCACTCTGTACCGGTGTAATCGGCGGAATCGGCTATGGGATGATCTATATGCAGAATTCCTCTACCGGCGGAATGGATTTCATCATCATGGCGGTAAAATCCCTGCGCCCTCATTTGTCTCTGGGGAAAATTGCGTTCTGGGCAGATGTGGGAATCATTCTGGCAGGCGGAATCATCTTTAGGGATATGGACGGAATTATTTACGGAATGATTGTAAATTATCTGTTTGCCGTATCTGTTGACAAGCTCATGTACGGTGTCAATGCAGGAAAAATGGCCCTCATCGTCACCTGTCACGGCCGGAAAATCTGCAGGCTCATCGACACCTGCTGCAACCGCGGCTCCACTTTGCTGCAGGCTCAGGGAGGCTATCGGGGCGCATACCGTCAGATTGTCCTCTGCGCCTTGAGCAACCGGGAAATGTATCTGCTGCAAAGGGCAATCAAAAAAGAAGACCCGGAGGCCTTCCTGATTGTGCTCGAATCCAGCGAAGTGCATGGAGAGGGCTTTCGCATGGTGCAGGTGGGGGAAAAAAATCATTGACCCACTTCCAGGAAAGTCTAACGTCGGTGTACGGATGGCAACCGTGTTGTCATCTGTACACCGACGCTATGAAAAAAATTCCTTTTAGACGATACCGGTTGGACTCGAACCAACAACTTCAGTTTTGCAAACTTATGCCATTCCAGCGGCCACAGTATCTCATTCCAGTTTGGTTTGCAGACGCCTTTTATGCGCGCCTGCGATCCAGCTTTTTGGACAGCATCATACCGATTCCCTGCAGAATCTGAACCAGAACAACCAATATGATGATGGTAACAAACATAATGTCGGTTTCATAACGATAATAACCATAACGAACCGCTATATCGCCCAGTCCGCCGCCTCCGACTACACCGGACATTGCAGAATAGCCCAGGATCGTTCCGACAGCAATCGTTACTCCGACCAAAAGCGAGGTTCTTGCCTCTCCCAAAAGAACTTTATAAATAATGGTAAAGGTACCGGCTCCCATGCTCTGGGCCGCTTCAATGACTCCCTTGTCCACTTCCTTTAATGACGATTCCACCATGCGTCCGATAAATGGTGCAGCCGCTATCGTCAGCGGCACAATGGTGGCTGTGGATCCATAGCTTTGTCCCACAATGGCCTTTGTCAAAGGCATTACCATGATCAGCAGAATTAAGAACGGAATACTTCTTGTCAGGTTCACAACAAAATCAAGAATTTTGTAAATAACCGCATTTGGTTTAATCCCTTCTTTGTCAGTGATAGCAAGAATAATTCCCAGCGGCAGTCCGACAACATATCCGAACAAAGAGGACACCAGTGTCATATAAAGGGTTGCCCATGTTCCATCTATCAACATGTTTCTTATTGTTTCATCAAACATAATCATCCACCTCTTCATCCTCACGCATATGTATTGAGAATCAATTGCTTTGCTTCCTCCGTCTTCGGCGCCCCAAACAGTGCTTCAACGGTCCCTTCTTCTACCAGCCTTCCATGGTCAAGGACGGCTACCTTAGAGCAGATTTCCCGAACGACTGCCATCTCATGAGTGATCACAACAATTGTAATTCCATACTTTTGATTAATCTCTTTTAGCAGATTCAGAATCGACTTTGTCGTCTGCGGATCAAGTGCACTCGTTGCTTCATCACAAAGTAAAATCTTAGGATTATTCGCAAGAACTCTTGCAATCGCCACGCGCTGTTTCTGGCCTCCGGACAGCTGAGCCGGATATGCCCTGGCTTTTTCAGTAAGACCGACCGTTTCAAGGAGTTCCAACGCACGCTTCTTGGCCTGTTTTCTGCCGACTCCTGCAATCTCCAAAGGAAAGCAGATATTATCCACTACATTTCTCTGCATCAGCAAATTGAAATGCTGGAAAATCATACCGATATCCTGGCGCTGCTTACGCAGCTCCTTTGACGAAAGCTTCATCAGATTTTTTCCATCGATATAAATATTTCCCTCACTTTGTTTTTCAAGCAAATTCAAACATCGAACCAGTGTACTTTTACCGGCGCCGGATAGTCCGATAATTCCGAAAATATCTCCTTTTTCAATCGAAAAGCTGATATTTTTGACTGCTTCCACCTGTCCGTTATTCGCCTGAAAAGTCTTGCTGATATTCTCAACGCGAATAATTGGTTCCATTTTTCATCCTCCCGTCAGCAGCGCTGACTGTTTTTTACTTTTTGTTAAAAAAAGAGATTGTCACATAGTTTTTCCCATATGACAATCTCTGCTATCCTTTGACAGTTACGGTTTTAGTTAAACGGGATTACCGCCCCATCATATGTTTCGTTAATATATGCTGTGATCTCGTCAGATTTTAATACATCTACCAGTGTCTGAATTGCTTCGCTATCTTCATTGCCTTCCTTCACTGCGATCACATTCACATATGTCTTGGCAGCCTCGGAATCCGCTTTTTCATAAGCGATGGAATCTTTTCCTACAGAGAAACCTGCTTCAAGTGCATAGTTGCCGTTTAATACTACGAAAGCAACTTCATCCTTTACTCTGGGTAACTGAGCAGCCTCAAGCTCCTGAATTGTGATATTCTTAGGATTTTCTTCAATATCATTAATGGTTGCCTTAAGACCTGCGCCATCCTTTAATGTGATCACACCGTTATCCTGTAACAGTAATAATGCTCTGGCTTCATTTGTTGTATCATTGGGAACCGCAATTGTGTCACCCTCTGCCAGATCATCAAGAGAGCTCTTTGTGCCGGGATAAATTCCGAAGGGCTCATAGTGAATGCCGCCTGCATTTACAAGGTGTGTACCCTTCTCTTCGTTAAAGCTTTCAAGATAAGGAATGTGCTGGAAATAGTTAGCATCAAACTCGCCGCTTTCCACAACCAGGTTCGGCTGAACATAATCATCAAATACTGTTACTTCAAGTTCCCATCCTTCTTTTGCCAGCAGAGGTTTTGCCTGCTCCAGAATTTCTGCATGAGGTGTTGCGCTTGCTGCTACTGTGATAGTTCCTTTAACTTCTGCTGCCTCTTCTTCTACTGCTGCTGTTTCTTCAATAACACCGCCTTCTACAACCAGGCTGTCAATATCAACGGAAGAACCATATACAGGCTCCAGTGTTTCTTTGTAATCTGCATGGAAGAACTCTTCATCTGCCAGTGCAACAATCTCATCATTGATCCAGTTCAGTAAGGTTTCATTGCCCTTGGATACTGCAGGTGCGATGGTGTCCAGGTTACCGATGGACTCGATACCAACGCTGAATCCTTCATTCTGTAATGCCCATGCTAAAACTTCTGTGTTATCGGTGGAAAATGCATCTCCGCGGCCGTCCAGCAATGCGTTGTAAGCTTCTGTATACTGATCAAATTTTACAAGCTCAATGTCAGGATAATTTTCTGTGAAAAATGTCTCAGCGGTTGTTCCCTTTGTAACAATCAGCTTTTTGCCGTTTAACTGATCAGCGGATGTTATGAGTGCGGAATCGGGAGAAACAACGCCCAGCGCCACTTTCATATAAGGAAGAGCGAAATCAACGGACTCTGCTCTTTCTTCTGTTACAGTAAAGTTTGCAAGAATGATATCAACTTTACCGGTTTTCAGATATTCAACACGGTTTGCTGCATCTGTGGAAACATACTCTACAGCGGTGCCCAGATCCTGACCGATACGCTCAGCAAAGTAAACATCATAACCCTGATAATCACCATTTTCATCTACATAGCCGAATGGATTCTTATCGCTGAAAACACCGATTTTAACTGTGCCGCTCTCTTTAATCTCGTCAAGAGTACGGTATACTGCCTTTTCACCGCTTTCTTCAGCAGCTTCTGACTCTGCTGCGGTGCTCTGAGCTGCTTCGCTGTTTGCAGAAGCATCTTCTGTCTTGCCGCATCCCGTGAAAACACCCAGTGCTACGACAAATGATAACAATAGTGTCATGAATTTTTTCATAATTTTTCTCCTCCTGTTTCCTTTTCATAAATAAATGTATTCAAAAACCGTCTTGCACGATCGGTCTTTGGCTGGGTAAAAAATTTCTCCGGCGTGTCACTTTCCACAATTTTTCCGCCGTCGATAAACACAATTTTGTCTGCAACTGCCTTTGCAAACTGCATCTCATGTGTCACAATCAACATCGTATACCCTTCTGCGGCAAGCTCCAGGATCACGTCCAGTACCTCTCTTACCATCTCCGGGTCAAGTGCCGCTGTCACTTCGTCAAACAGCAGGATTTCAGGCTTTAAAATCAGTGCCCTCACGATTGCGACACGCTGCTTTTGCCCACCGGACAATTGTCTGGGGAAAGCATCCTTTTTTTCAAGAAGCCCGACCCTCTCAAGGAGTTTCTCCGCTTCTTTGGTCACTTCTTTTTTATCTCTTCCCTGTACCTTTACGGGACCGAGAATCACATTATCAAGCACAGTCTTGTGCGGGAATAATTCATAATTCTGAAAGACCATACCGATCTTTTGTCTGACAGAGGGCCAGTCGGTTTTGCCTTCTGTAATGACCTCACCATCTAAAACGATCTGTCCGGACTGGATCTGCTCCAATCCGTTCATACATCGAAGGAAAGTACTCTTTCCACAGCCTGACGGACCGATTAAAACGATGACTTCTCCTTTATGAATCTGTAAGGAAACATCATCCAATACCCTGCCCTGGCCGTAATCTTTGACGATATTTTTTGCTTCCAGTAAGATTGACTGCTCAGCCATATGATTCACCTCATCTATGCTGTCTTCCATTTTTTCTCCAACCTCTTTGCCACCAGTGAAATAGGCCAGCAGGCAAAGAAATATAAGAAAAAGATGGTTCCATATATCCACAATGCCGAATCCGGCACGGTGTATCGATTTGCCTCAATAATCTGCTGCGCCACCTTTAATACTTCCACAACTCCGATGAGTGCCACCAGTGAAGTGGTTTTGATCATTCGCGTTGTCAGATTGATTGCCAGCGGCACAAGTCTTGCCAGAATCTGCGGGATGATGATGTAACAGTAAACCTGCCATTTGGTGAGGCCGATTGCCGCTCCGCTTTCATATTGATGCTTTGGAATCGAGATCAGCGCTCCTCTGACAAGGTCTCCCATCTCGGCTGTTCCCCAGAGGGTGAATACGATAACGGCGCTCACTTCACCGGAAAGATTGATTCCAAAGGATTTCGTCAGCCCGAAGAAAACCAAAAACAAAAGCACCAGCTGGGGCATGATCCGGATAAATTCCAGATAAATCTTTGTTAAAGCCTTCGTAATCGGATTTTTTACCGTCATCAGCATTCCCAACAATATGCCGAACACGATGGAAAGTGCAACTGCGATCAGTGAGATTCGAATCGTAATCCAAAGGCCTCCCAGAAGTCTTGCGAAGTTATTTCCCATGAACAGGACTCTAATTCCCAAATTCTGCATAACGAAGCCTCCTTTCCAGCAGCGCTGCCAGTATGGAAATCGGCAGCAGTATGATCAGATAAGAAATGACCAGCATCAGCAATGCTTCGTCTGTTTTATAGTAAAGACCGATCAGATCCTTCGCCACATACATCAGATCTGCCAGTGCAACTACACTGAATACGGATGTCTCTTTAACAAGAAAGTTCATGTTCGCACATAACGCGGGAATCGAAACGGATAATGCCTGCGGCAAAATCACATACCTGACAACCTGACTTCTCTGAAATCCCAAAGCCAAAGCGGATTCTTCCTGTCCTTTTCCGACCGATTCGATGCCGCTTCGAAAAGCTTCGGCCATGTAACTGCCTCCCAGAAAACAAAGACCGATAATCGCGCAACCTTCGGAGCTGATACTGATGCCGGCTTTCGGCAGACCGAAATACAGGAAAAATAACTGTACCAGTAAGGGAGTATTTCTCGACAGTTCAATATACACTGCCGCAATTTGTCTTAAAACAGGAACCTTAAAATACTGAATAAATGCAATCAGCAGACCGACGATTAAGGAAAGAACGATACCAATAAGCCCAATGCTGATTGTCAGCCTGGAAGCTTCCACATAAAGCGGAATATATTCGGCTATAAATTCTGTATCCATCCCATCTCATCCTTTCTGCCCTGACGGGCATATTTGCATAGTCTCTTCTATACTATAATATAAACAGAATTTCGCTCTGTGAAATTCTCTCGTGCGGGTACGCATCCCAGCGGAGCGGCTTTTTTACGTTACAGGAAGTCCGCTGGACTTTTCCTATCGCGTAAAAAAAGGAGCATCTCTGCTCCCCTCATTTGTAAGCTATGTCATTTGCCCGCATTGAATCCTCATAAAAATTCAACATCTTCATGGCTATCTTTGACCCAACTTATCTCCTGGAGGAAGCACATCCTGCATACAGCAAGCACAACAACAGCACATGTGCATCGCGCCCATGCCCATCGAAGAATTCCTAACGCCGTCAGTCACGTTGTTCAGATAACTCTTATGTAATGTCATTGTGTTTCCTCCTTTCATCTCATCATATCTACCTATTTGTTTAATAGGTTTTGCGGAATGATTGAATTATAGCACCGCCCTAATACGGTGTCAATAGTTATTTATAATTTTTTTGTGTGATGGTCGAATGCCCAGCAATAACCAGCAAGTGCCGGATCCACACGCCTTAAAGCATGTGGATCCGGCACCAGTATCGATTCAGAGAATTTTCTCCAACATATTTACCCTGTTAAACGGAAATGAAAAATAATATCCATCCGCAAAGTCATCCGTAAGCGCCATCATTTCTTTCGCAAGCTGGATACCGGCCTGTTCGCCTTCTTCCCGCGTCATATCCTCACGATAACGTGACAGCACCTCCTCCGTCACATCAATGCCCGTCATTTCATTTTTCATGAATACGGCATTTTTCAGGCTGACAAAAGGCATGATTCCGCATAAAATCCGGGCTCCGGTCTCCTGTTTGATACGTCTGACACGCCCGGCTCCTTCTGCCGTGGAAATCGGCTGTGTCAGGAAGAATGACGCTCCTGCTTCCATTTTCTTCTTCACCCGCTGGATTTCCACCTCCAGATTTCTGCGCCCCTGATTAATGGCACCGCCATAACAGATGGGAGCCTCGGCAAAATGCTCCTCATTCATATCATTCATAATGCGCATCAGGCCTACGGAGTCAAAGTTGAATACGCTTTTTATGCTGCTGCGCATCATGGACGGAATGGGGTCACCCGTGATCACCAAAAAATTCCGGATATGATTAATATAGGCCCCCAACAGCTGAGACCGCATGGCAATTGCATTCTTGTCACGGCAGCAGATATGAGGCATCACATACATTCCGGTTTCTCTTGCCACTTTTTCTGCCATAAGGATGGAATCTGCCCGGGTTCTTCCGGAAGGAGAATCCGGAAATGTCAGCACATCCACGCCGCTTTTTAACAGCAAATGAGCCGCATCCATCAGCTTTTCGTCATCCCTTCCCAAAGGAGGCGCCAATTCCACCGCGATCAGCTTCTTCCCCGCCTTTCCCGCAAAAAAAGAAGTATCCTGTACCGGAGCCTTTTCTGTATGTTTTACCGATACAGACGCTGCTTTCCGGGGCTGTGCAAAAGAGAGTTTCTCTCTGATTCTGCAGATGTATTCCGGCGTTGTACCGCAGCATCCGCCCACGATATCCGCGCCGTCTGCCGCAATATCGCTTACCTTTGCGGCAAAATAATCAATGTTTCGGTTGTCAAAAATCATGCGGTTTTTGACGATCTGAGGATATCCTGCATTGGGCAGTGCCGTCAGCCACTTTTTCCCGGAAAAAGTGATATTTTTGAGAATCTGCTGCATGTGTCCGGGACCTACACCGCAGTTAAATCCCACTGCGTCCACCCCTTCCATGCTCTCGGCACGCTGCGCCAGCTTGCGGGCACTCAGCCCGGAATTGCTGTAGCCAAACTGATTTACGGAAAACTGCACGATCACAAAGGCGCGATCACCGATAAACTCGATTGCTTCACAGATATCCTCCGGATTTGAAAAGGTTTCAAATACAAAAATCTTTGCGCCTTCCTCTAAAAAGACACGACAGATTTCCACATACTCCCTGGAAATATCGGTCCGGTCCGACTGATTCTCATAGGGAATCTGCCCGATGTCTGCAGCAACATAACACTCCCGTTCCTGAGCGGCCTCTGCGGCCAGGCGATATCCCTGACGAATATTGTCCTCCACAGCATCCCAGGGCAAGTCCAGAGAAACGGTATTGCTGGCAAATGTGTTGGTGCGGATCATCTGTGCTCCGGCTTCCATATATTCTTCATGAATCCTGCGCACGCGCTCCGGATGGAGGGTGTTTGCAAGCTCCGGTAATTCCTTTGTATCATATAGCTGTGCATAATAAGTGCCAAAGGCACCGTCAAAGATAAGCTTCTGTTTTTTTAATTTATCCTGTATTGTCTGTGGAATCACAAATAAACCCTCCTGCTCACTATGATTATCCATTATACCGCACATTGCGGAGGAAAAGCAACAAAACGTATAATGGGACCGCCCGAACCGGCAATCCGCATTATACGTTTCTGCACTTTCTTTGTAAAATTATTATGTTCCGGGAAAACTTTCTCCTATATTCTGCACACTTTCAGTTCCCCCGGCTCTACACAGGTTCCTGCATCCGCGCCGTAGCTTAGCACGTATACCTTGTCGGAATTGTTCCACAGGGTGAGAATGGTTTCTTCTCCAAAGGAAAATTCCGCGCCGCGCACCTCTTCCGGAAGCTCGCTGCGGGGCGCATCGATTTTTCCGGCGGTAAAGAAATCCAGATATTCCTTTCGCAGATCAATCAGTTCCTTTAAATATGCCGCATAGTTGGGCACATCCTCGATGCTTTTGGCCCGACCTCTGTAGATGGAAACGTCATAGATCATGCCATATGCAAACGCATAATTTAACTGTTTTTTCCAGTCCCATCTCTCGTCATGGGCAAAGCGGTTCGTCACAGGGATTTCCGGGAACACGTAGCGGAAAATGAGCGGATATCCGTCGGGCTCATATCCGGTGGCAAAGCCGCAGCCGTGCAGATAATCCATGTAGGAAGCCGCTCTGTCGTTGATGCCTTCCGTTCCGTGCAGGTGCTCTTCTTTCAGCATGCTTTTGATATGGCGGATCGTCTGAATTCTGTATTGGGGCTCTTCGTCGATTCGGTTTCCATGCTCATGGGAAGTGTCAAAGCAGGTGTGGTACACAATTCCCAGCTGATCGAAGAAAATGCCGTTGGAACCGTACTTTAAGTTATTTTCAGTGATCTTATAAATCTGATTTCGCCACTGCTGCGTTGCAAAACAGCCGCCCACAAAGGTTTTATGGGCTTCCCGAAGCAGGGTTCCGTTGTTGGAAAACTTGTAAAATTCCTGATATTCGTTGTTGTCGATGTCCTTTAGCGAATACCGAAAGCCTTCCTTTTTATAATATTCTGAAGAGATATCCATGAGATGACCGTTAGCGTACAGAACCACCGTTCCGCCCAGGTCATTGATCTCTTTGATTGCCTGTTTTAACTTTTCTGCGCCGCCCAGCGCCTCGTCCGGCTCATAATTATCCGGATAGCCATTGTCCATGCCTTCTTTCCACCAGGCAAAAAGAAGGATCATGGTGAGGCCGTATTTGGCGCCTTCTTTATAAATACGGGGCAATTCCTCGTATGTATGAAAAATTTCGCCAAACTGGTGCTTTAAAATGATTCTCTGCCATCCGTGCAGATGTTTCACAGAATCCTTTCTTGTGATGGGCTCAAGCCACGACTGTTCTGCCCAGCTGCGATAATACTCTGCGCCCTCCCGCCAATCGCTATCAAACAGGGCCAGACAAAAGCCGTCATAGCAGACCGTCTCGCCCGGAAGCGCTGCCGGATAGGATGAGGCGGACAGAATCAGATACTCTTCTTTTGATTCTCTGGGCTCTGCTGCCGTCACAAAATTCATCCTGCGCATGATATCGCTGTGGGCTCCCAGATACAAATAATTTCCGCCGCTTTTTACTCCGATCCAGGGCATGGACAGCTCGCCCGGATACGCGTAAGTACGAATCACGTCCTTATAATCCGCTGCCATATACTCGCTGTGACCTTTCAGGGTGTAGGCATGAGGATTTTGTACCTTTTGCCCCAGTCCCATCGGCAGATAGAAAATATCATCTTCAAAATCCCCATCAATCCGGTTGAATTCAAATAAGGGATACTGCAGCTCATTGATGCGGGTTTTGCTGTGGTTTTCCATTTCTGCAAAAAATCGCAGTGCGCCCTCCTCTTCCTCAACCGTCAGTTTGAGGCGGATTTCATGCACAGTTCCATCCTCCGCAATGATATGTGGATACTCAATTGCAATCTTCCCATCCCGCGCACTGACTTCGGGTGTTTCCTGCTCATGTGCATAAACGCCCAGTTCATGATTCATTCCCGGTTTACAATAATCCAGGTGCAGCCGCCAGAAATCTCCATTTTCCCTCAAGACAGGCGAAAAGTCTTCTGCTCCTATCTTAAGACTTTTATCAAACTGAAACCTTATTTCCTTTTTCATACTCAATCTCCCTGACATTCCCTATGGTCCGACGCACCGTCATCCCTTCACGGAGCCAATCATTACGCCCTTTACAAAATACTTCTGAACAAACGGATAAATGCACATCAGAGGCAAGGTGGAAACAACGATAATTACATACTTCAATGTATCCGCCAACCCCTGAATCGCCTTGATCGCATCCGGATCCAGATCGCTGGCACTGAACTTGCTGCTGATCAGAATTTCTCTCAAAAACAGCTGCAGCGGATATAAATTCTTGTTAGTCAAATACAGAAATGCATTAAAATAGTCGTTCCATTGTGCAACAGCATAATACATGGCGATAACCGCTATGATCGGCTTTGCAAGAGGCACCACAAAGCTGACGAAGTATCTTGCCGGACTGCAGCCGTCCACCCGGGCCGATTCTTCCAGCTCATCCGGAATCGTTGTCTCTATGTAATTGCGCATGATGATAACGTTGTAAAAGCTGATTGCCGTGGGCAATAAAACGGACCATACGGAGTTTAATAATTTTAAATCCCGAACCACGATATAGGTCGGAATCATGCCACCGTTGAAAATCATCGTAAGAAGAAACAATTTGTTAAAAAATTTTCTTCCCGAAAATCTCTTTGTGGCCAGCGGATATGCGCAGAATAAGGAAAGCAGCACGCTGATCACAGTTCCTGCAGCCGTGTAGAAAATGGTATTGCGATATCCGATCCAGACACTGTTATATTTGAGAACAGTACGGTAATTGTCCAAGGTGAATTCGATCGGCAAAAGAAGAACTTTTCCGGCATTCACTGCATCGCTGGAAGAAAAGGACGCCGCCACAACGTTCATCAGCGGCAGGATTACAATAACCGTCAAAATCAGCACGATGGTGATGGCAACCGCATTGAACACTCTGTCTCCCAGGCCTTCCCGGGAATGTTTTTTCTTTATCGTCTTTGCTCTTTGCATCTTATCAATCTCCTTACCACAAACTCGTATCCGACACACGACTGGCAATCTTATTTGCAGTGAAGATAAGAACCAGATTCAATACGGCATTAAACAGATCAATTGCAGTCGCATAGGAAAAATCACTCTTATAGGTGCCGGACAAGCCCACACTGTAAACATAAGTAGATATCAATTCGGAATATTCCAGGTTCAGGTTGTTCTGCATCAAAAATGCCTTTTCAAAACCTACTGACATGATGTTTCCTATGCCCATGATCGTCATGATAATGATCGTGGGAGTAAGGTACGGCAAATCGATATGCCATACTCTCTGCAGTCTGGATGCGCCATCCAGCTGGGCAGCCTCGTGTAAGCCCGCATCTACCCCTGACAGAGTCGCAATATAAATGATGGCATTCCATCCGAAATTCTGCCAGACAGAACTCCACACATACAAATGTCTGAAAGCCTTGGGATTTCCAAAAATATCCGCAGGAAATTCACCAAAAAATTTTTCATACATAATGCCATAGATACCGATTCTGTTATTGAACAGCTGCATCATGATACCGACCAGAACAACCACCGAGATGAAATGAGGAAGCGTCACGATTGTCTGCGTAATTTTCTTAAAACGAGGCTTTTCAATCGTATTATAGATCAGGGCAAATCCAATCGGAATTATGGTGGACAGAACAAGACCATACACGGACAAAATAAACGTGTTTTTCACTACTCTTTCAAACTGGTAAGATTCCAGAAATTTCAGAATATTTTTTAACCCTACCCAGGGACTGTTCCACAAGCCGCCTTTTGGAGTATAATTCCGAAACGCAAGCTGCAAACCTCCCATAGGAACAAATTTAAAGATGATAAAATAGGCAAGCGGGAGCAACATAAACAGGTACAACTGCCAATCCCGCTTTAGCGTTGTTTTCAATTTTTTACCAAATCTCATATATTTCTCCCAACCAAGGGTGCCGCCAGATTTCTCCGCGGCACCCCTTATAGATCTGTTTACTTGTACATACGGTCATATACACCCTGAACCACTTCAAGGTATTCGCCTAAGCCGATCTTGTCCAGTTCAGCCAGGTAAGCAGCCCACTCGGAATCAATATCCTTAGTGCCTGTCACGAAACTTGCAAGACATTCATCCACATAAGATTTTAAAACACTTTCCACTTCAGAAACGATCTCGGTCTCTTCTTCTGTGTAGATCAGTTTCGGAATCACTTCAGCAGGTGCATGGCCGCTGGTCTGATATAATGTCATTGCAGCATTTACCTTCTTGGTAAATTCATCTGCGCCGTCCGCCGCCATAGCCCATCCGTTTGCGATTCCATACTGACGTACATAAGGTCCTGTCTGTCTCCAGCTTCTGTTAGCAGCCTCGGTACCGCTCCAGAATTCAGCATCGTCATAGGTGTAAATGGACATTTCAAAGCCTTCAACGGATGCGGTATAGTTGGAGGAATCTTCAAGATTCTTAACGTAATCCCAGTCAACGCCTTCTTCACCCCAACGCTGGCTGATACCGATATACTCACAGCTCATCAGGTCACCAAGACGGAAAGCAGCTTTCGGATTTTCACAGTTTGCAGTAACTACCATCGTTGTGTTTGCAACAGAAGGCGTATAAGAAGCATAATTTACTCCGTTCGGACCGGTCAGCGTATCGATTGCGGTATATTCGTCTCCTTTTCTGTATTCGCTGGTAACCATGCCGGGGGAAGCCTGAACAAAGGAGAATACCATCGGAACTTCGCTGTAATATAAGGTGTCATACTGATCATCTGTCATGGTCAGACTTTCAGGAGCGATCAGACCTTCCTCAAACATCTTCTTCAGGAATTTCAGGCCTTCTTTCCATTCGTCTGTGGTATATGCAGCAGAAACAGTGCCGTCTTCTACTACTCTGTACTGGGGATCGCCGGAATAAACAAAGCCGTTCATGATAACTTTGATGTAGTTTGCATAAGTATCGTTGGAACCCAGCATTCCGATTTCATCTTTTTTGCCGTTTCCGTTCAGATCGGTTTCGCTCACCTGTTTGAGCACCTCATAAAACTCATCTGTTGTAGTCGGAACCTCTGCTCCCAGCGCTTCCAGCCAGGGCTCGTAAATCCAGAGCTTATCCACATACTCATTTCCGTAGGACTGGTTATAGGAAGCAACACCGTAAATATTGCCGTCAGGGGAAACGATCTGCTGCGTGTAATCCACGCCGGTACGCTCAATCGCTTCTTTGATATTTACAGTGAGTTCGGGATCATTATAGTATTCGGTCAGAGGAACAATCGTTTCAGCCTGTGCCCAGGACCATACATAAGAGTCATTAAAAGCTGTGCTGCCTCCGAATGTACCCATGATCACGTCCGGAAGGTCTTCGATGTTGCCGGCAGTCAGAGCCATATTCACTTTCGTAATATAATCTTCTGAAGATAACGGAACGATATCCAGATCGTAGCCCAGCTGTTCTTCAAACCATAAGGTCATGGAATTTGTCTGCCAATCCTCAATACGCATACTGTCCGGTACCCAGACTGTCAATACAACATCTTCCTCCGCTTCGGTCGCTGCGCTTACTGTTTCCTCCGCTTTTGTTTCTTCTGTTTTTCTTTCTGCAGCAGCACCGCTGTCATCAGCGCTTTCAGAGTTACCACAGGCAGTCAGCATGGAACCGCAAAGTGTTGTTGCCAAGAGCATCGCACTAAGTCTTGTTGTCCTCGTTGCACATTCCTTTCTCGTTTTTCTTTTTTCGCTTGCAGACGTCTGATAAGGTGAATTATATGCATCAGAGGATCCGCCCACAAGTTGAAATAAAGAAAAGCGTCTCACCTTCTCCGCTAATTTTCTTTTTTCCTCATTTACTTTTTTTCCATTCTTCACACGGTTTCCCGGCAGAATTTTTGCCCCATAACACCTGTGGATTGCCCCGTGCTTTGTGCCCTACACTCCCGAAAACATGACCGGTTTTCTATTTTCCTCATATTTTCCATTTTTCCACATTTCACTTTTTTCCCGAAAATACATGTGCATTTTTACCAAATATTCCGTTTAAACATTCTCTTTCAGGAAACAATATTTAGATGATTTGCACAATTTTTGTTTTTTCCACCCCGCTCCCCGCAATTTGTAAACCATCCCGATTTTTGGTATAATGAAGCCACCCTGCGAACCGCAGATTCGCAGGGTGGCGCTGCTTTACAACCAAAACAAAAGGAGAACAGCTTTCTATGGATAAAAAAACCAGGAATACATTAAAAACAAACCACCTGATGAAAATAGCTAGCTATCTGCTTGTCTTTTCCTTTTTGTCCAATATTTTATATATTCCATGCTATTTTTACATCCGCCAGATCAACCGTGCTACCGTAGTGGAACACTATCAATACAAGCTGAACAACGGCATGCAGATGCTTGACGCTTCCATCGATTCCATCCAGGCTTTCGGGTATCTCATCTCAAAAACCCCCGCCTACAATGAGCTTTACTACACCCACGCCGAAATCGATTCCGCCGTGCTCAACGATTTAAGAGAAGTTATGTCAACTTCCTTAACCTCTCCTTACGGCTTTATTTCAAATTTCGGCTTAACACAGGATGATCGGATTCTTTTTACAAAGGAACAAATTTACTTTAACCGGGAATATCTCACTTACGATTTCTATTTCAGCTGTGATGAGGAAAACTATTTTGACATGTTTACAAATACATACTGTTTCCTGCCTGCCGCACACTTTAATACAACTGCCGCGGGAGCATATGATGCGGTCACATTCGGCTACCGCTGTTCGGCCAGAAAGGACATGTATCTCTTCATTCATTATCCGCTTCAGAAGCTGGCAGAGCTCTTTGTGGATCATGCAGTATTGGACACCAGCCAGATAGCGCTGTACCATGGTGATACCCTGTTGGCCTGTATTGGAAGTTCCCCCGAAGACAGCTTCGAGTTGCTGACGGTTTCCAGCAGTACAGGAAGGAATATCCGCCTGGAACTTAAACTGTCAGACAGTTATATCGAGCAGGATCTGGCCGGATTCAGACATCTGGTGCAAATATTTTTAATCATCATCCTGTTTGCAGTCTGCCTGTGGGTTGCTCTTTTCTCCTGGAGAATTGCGAGTCCCCTGAATCTGATCAGCAAAACACTATATGAAACGGGGCATTTTTACGAGGATTCATTCAAAAGAAATTCTACTGATATTATCGTTGATGGTATTAAAAAAATGGGGGTAAAATTATCAGACTACAGTCAGATTATAGACGGACAAAAAGAACGAAACCGTATTCATCTTCTGGAAAAAGCCCTGTACAGGGGCCTGTACGACGAATCCTCCCGCCAGTCCTTTGCGGAAGCGTTTCCTGACTTTCCTGCAAACTGGCAGCTGGCAATGATTCAGTATACCTCCGATGATAATCCGAAGGCACAGGATTCCATACAGCTTCTGCTGACACAATATTTTCAGCAAAAGCTTCCGAATATGGTCCTGCTCCCCTACAGTCAGGATGCTTTGCTGGCGTTCTTTCCCGCAGATGATGAAAGTTCTCCCGTTACAGAGCTGGAAGGTGCCAGAAAATATATTCAGGAGCAGTATCCTGTATCCATCAGTTTTGCGGTCAGCCAGATTTATCACCACTACAGTCTCCTTTCAGATGCTTTACAGCAGCTGGAGTATGAGACGATAGCACTGCAGCAGTTTTCATCTTCCCCGGCGCACCGAAGAGATTTACCGATTTCGATACAGCAGATTCAGGCCATTTATCTCGCTTTGCAAAACGGCGATGAGCAGTCGGCGATATCCGCGCTGCGGAACGGTTCGGCAAGCTTTTTAACCAATAACCGCCAGGATCTGGCAACGGCAAAATATTCCCATCAGATGATCGTTTATGCGCTCATCAGAATTAAGCTTGAAAACAACATCCTGGATGTTTCCATTCCTCATTTCAAGGCGGAAAATGTTCAGTACCTGTTTGAAGTTGAGCTGCCGCAATGCTTTACACAGATTACAATCCGCTTAAAACAACAGCATGTGAATCAAATGCAAAATCTGGATCAGAATATTTTTGCTTTTATTGATGAAAATATAGGCAACCAGCAGCTATGTGTTTCCATGGTCACCGATTACTTCCATATTTCTGCGCCAACCCTTCAAAAGCGCATGAATTCCTGCGTTTCGAAGACTTTTTCGGCATATGTGGAAGACCTTCGCATGAAAAAAGCGCACCAGATGCTTCAGGATACCTATCTGACCGTACAGGAAATTGCAGAATCTGTAGGCTATACAAATGCCAATTCATTCTATAAAGCCTACAAGCGTTATTTCGGAGAAGCTCCCCGCTCCACCCGTAAAAACAACGACCTGTAATCCATGCCGGATACGCACATGAGCGGAAAGCTGATAGAAAAAGAATATTTCTGACAAAAAAACGCAGAGAAGGCAAACGCGCCCTCTGCGTTTTAACATTTTTACACTAAACTGATTTTTCCAGCTGCACTGCTTCCAAATCACCTGCATTTTTTCCTGTACAGCCGTGCAAAATACCAGATTTCCGCAACAGCTGTGATCGTCCAGCTGAATACATACAGCAGGTACAGCGAGGCAATTGTTCCAAAAAAGGCAAAGACCGTATAAATCCAGATCAGTCGAAATACGCAGGAACCCATAATCACAATGACTGTGGGCACCGTGGTCTCTCCCAGACCTCTGGATGCGGCAAGGGCGCTGTCCATAAAGGCAGATACCCAGTAGCTCAATCCCATAACCGTCAGACGATACATGCCCGCCTCAATGACAGCAGCATCACCCGTAAAGATCCGCAGGAAAGGTCTTCCGAAGAATACCAGGCTTACCCCCAGTATCAGAGCCAGCGCTGCAGCATATATCGTGCTGATAAAGTAACTTTTCAAAATACGTTCCTTTTTGCCCGCGCCGAAATTCTGTCCGATAAAAGTGGCTCCCGCCGTATAAAAGGCGGCCATCATTTCATATATAATTCCGTCCGCATTGGCAGCGGCTGCAGTGCCCTCCACAATCACCGTATCGAAGGAATTGACACCGATCTGTACAAACAGATTGGCAAACTGGAAAATAGCATACTGTATGGCAGAAGGAATGCCGATGCGCAAAAGTTTTCCTGTGATGCCTGCGGATATACGAAGCCTGCTTAAGCGCAGACCATAATCCTCTGTGCTGCGAAGCAGGGTCCATATGAGCAGTCCCGCAGATACACACTGGGAAAGAGCGCTTGCCAAGGCCACACCGGCAACTCCCATTTGAAATAAAACTACAAAGGTCAAATTTAAAATCACATTTAATACGCCTGCAATACACAGATAATACAGGGGATGTCTGGTATCACCGATGGCACTGAGCACCGCATTTCCGTAGTTATACAGAGCAATCGCCGGTGCACCCAGAAAATAAATTCTGAAATACAGAACCGCTCCCTCCAAAAGCTCCGGTTTTGTATTCATGGCTGTCAGAATAGGTTCGGCAAAAATAATGCAGACCATAGAAACCAAAATACCGGCTATAAGACTGATCAGTGCGGACGTATGTACGGTTTGACTTGTCTTTTGACCATTTTTCTCGCCTTTGGCCTGCGCCACAAGGACATTGATACCGCCGGAGAGTCCGATCAGCAGACCGGTGAACAGCGTAACCAGCGTGGTAGTTGAACCGACACTGCCCAGTGCCTTAGAACCCGCAAACTGTCCCACCACAGCAATATCCGTCAAATTGAACACAACCTGCAGCACATTCGTAAACATGAGAGGCAGACTATATTTCCAGATTTGTTTCCACAGGCTGCCCTGCGTCATATCCAGCTCATACTTTTTCATTTGTTTTTGAAACCTTTCTGTGAGAAACTTTTCTTTCTGCACCAAACGTCTCTTAGTATAGCGGATTTTTTTTGCATACACAACATCAATCTTATAACGGCAAATCCTTTTTCTGGAATCTGACAGCGCCTGTCACATAGGTTACCAGCGCGATCACTCCAAGCACAGCCAATTTCCACACAAACGAATCATCCGGTTCATCCGTCGCGATCGTACCAATTGCGTTTATATCATACAAACCGATCAGGGTCAGTTGATTAAAAACACCTAATTCCTCAACTCCTACGCCCATATTTACCAGATCTTTGGTTCCGAACATTCCGAGTAAAGAAGCAAGGAAAAACCATACGGTCAGACCGCCGCCAAAAGCAGTCGCTTTTCTGCTGTAGTTAAAGATGCAGCTGCCCATATAACAGATTCCCGCGATCGACTCTATCAAAATATACATTCCCAGATAGAGCATCACTGTCTTTAGCACCTCTGCATCCCCATAGATAATATGATTGCTCAAAATTCTGGAAGCGCATACAATTCCGAGCATCAGTAAGGGGGTGATGATCATGAATACTGCCTGGGTAATAACAATAGCCAAACGCTTTGTGGGCGTTGACAGCACATATGCCATGGAGCCGTGATCCACCTGATTTACAATCAATCCATTTGCAACAATCACAATATAGAGTAAAATCGGCAGCAATCCGGTAACTGTATAATACATCTGATTGATCATACTGCCGGTGTCCATTTCACTCATGCTTTCAATCAAATCGGAAGGTACTCCCATGCTGTCCAGCATGATCTGCATCATTTCCTCCAAAGTGAGGTCATTACCGCTGAAACACCCTTTTGACTGCTGCAGAGCATAAATATACTCAAACTGCTGCACACAATTATCCAAAGACACCCCTTCTGCCTCCAGGGTATGAACAATATCTTCCAGTTCTTCTACGGTAAAATTCTCCTCCGCCTGCATGGATACCATCTGAAATGCGCTGTCATACACGGTTTTATCTGTAGTGTCTCTGAAATTTTCATAGGATAACTGCGCCCCGGAAGCCGAATTAAATGCCGCCATGGCAAACAAATAAGAATAAAAATCTTCTTTTACCTCCTGAACCTCTTCCGAGACAGTGCCTTCGCTGTCACTCATAATGCTCGTGGCATAATTGATTACTGTACTCATTAAAATCATGACAATCACAATCACAACCGTCAAAACCCAGTTGCTTTTTATGTTCTGTTTCATGAGCGGCATAGAAAACAACACATTACTTCCTTTTTTCATTTCAATTCCTCTTTTCTATTCTGATCTATATAATTCTTTAAATGCATCTGCTAAAGCTTTATGCTTTTCGTGCAGGGAAACAATCCGGAAATTTTTCAAAACAGCCAGCAGCTTTCCCGTGTTTTTCTTTTCCACGGCAACGGTGCAGCTTCTGCCGTCTTCATTGACCTTCAGATTTTCCCGCCATTGCTCACAAAGCTTTTGCATCTCACCGGATGATGCGAGTTCTATTTCAAAATTTTTCACATCTTCATGCCTGTAACTCCATGCGTCCAGAATCCCGATAATATGTCCATTATTGATGACTGCAACTTTGTCACAGATCTCTTCCATTTCATCAATAATCTGACTCGACATAAATATGGTTTTTCCTCTTTCCTTTTCCTCCCGCATTAAATCCAGAAAAACATCTCTCATCAATGGATCCAGGCCCGTGGTCGGCTCATCCATAACAAGGATTTCCCTGTCTCCCATCAGCGCCGCCACAATTGCGGTTTTCTGCTTCATTCCTTTTGACATCCGTCTTAAATTCGCTGTGGGATCAAGCTGCAAAAGCTTAAGCAGACGATTCATATAGGTAAAATCCTTCACATGAAGCATATCCGCCTGTGCCTTCAAAAATGCCGTTCCCGTAGGCAGCGCCGGAAAGGCGATTTCCCCCGGAATATAACTGACATACTTTTTGATCTCTGTAGCGTCTCTCCAGGCATCTTTATCTAAAATGCTCACCTTTCCATTATCAGGACGGACAAATCCCATCATATTCCTTATTGTTGTTGTTTTTCCGGAACCGTTTGTCCCGATAAAGCCAAAGGTCTCGCCCCTTTTTACATCCAGATCAACCTGAAATATCCCTCTGTTTTTTCCATAATCTTTCGTGAGGTTTTCTGCTTTTATCACTGTTTCCGACATTACCTGACCTCCTCGAATATGCGGTTTCCTTTATAGTACTGCATAAAATAATCCTCTAAGGTAAACGGGATTTCCTGAAACTCTTCGATAGCCATTCCATCGATATCCCCAAGCAGCTGATTCACATTTCCATCCTCCAGATAAACGCGTGCGCGCCTTTTTTGTGGATTCTTAGAGGTAAAATGATAGGGAAAAGCAACAAATTTTTCATAATCCCTTTCGTTTGCAAACGTAACACGATAAATCCTGCTTTTGACATTTCTTAAGCTGTCCGCCTGAAACTGGGCCACAATCCGTCCTTCTTTGATAATGGCGATGATATCACAGGTCGCATCCACTTCCCGGAAGATATGGGATGACAACAGGATTGTCTTTCCCCTTTTTTTCTCCGCCAGAATATAATCAATAAATACCTGCTGCATAATGGGATCCAGACCGGAAGTGGGCTCATCCAGTATTAATACATCCGGGGCATGCATAAATGCTGTGACCACCGCCAGCTTTCTTTTTTCTCCCAGACTCATATCATCCACATTCATCCTGGGATCAAAATCAAATCGCTCCAGCAATTCCTTACAATATGCGTCAGCATCCAGCTTTCTCATCTGACGCATCATTTTCAAAAATTCTGTTCCGGTGATATTTTTAGGCAGTGCAATTTCTCCCGGCAAATAGCCGACCTGGCTTTTAATCTTCGTCGCGTTCTTCCAGCAATCCATTCCCATGATGGCTGCGTTTCCGCGCTGGGGTCTGGAAAATCCCATCAAATGACGAATGGTAGTTGTTTTTCCTGCCCCATTCGGTCCCAAAAAACCAAAACACACACCCTTTTCTACTCCAATGGAAACGTCAAATATTCCTCTGCCATGTCCGTAATCCTTTGTTAGATTGTTTACTTCAATAACTGACATTTCTTCACCTTCACTCCCAAATATGCTTGTATAATCCGACACAATGTCGTACCATAGTATTATATAAAAGTTTTACATTATTGATCAACAGACAATCCGCCTTCTATTGTCGGATAATCAAAGGGGACAGCTATGCATAAACAACCGGATGTAACCGCAGCAACTCGAAAAAAAATAATGGATTCTTTTTGGGAAATCTATATCTTCACCCCACTGGACAAAATCACAATCAGCGCAATTACAAAAAGTGCCGGGATACACCGCAGCACTTTTTACGAATACTTTAAAGATATTTATGATTTACTGGAACAATTGGAAAACGATTTGTTAGAACAAATAGAATATGACTTTTCCGTTATAACACAGGAGAATCCCCCCTGCTTACAGGAACAGACCTCTCCTATGAACATCCATGATTTTATCAATTCGACGCTCTCTTTTTTCACCAAATACGGAGAAATGTTATGCCATTTACTGGGAGCTTCCGGAGATCCATCTTTTCGCCAAAAGATGTTCGATCTTTTCAAAATCAAATTCCTGTTTATGCATAATATCCCCGAAGATTATCCTTACGCAGACTATCTGGTTTCCTTTGTATTTGCCATTATCTCAAATGATCTGGAATACTGGTATCAGCACAGGGATTCCATAACAATGCACGAAGTAATTACCCTTACTTACAAGTTAATCGGCAGCGGGCTGGAGAATCATTTCTTTGAACTTATTCAACAGCCCCAGCTGCAAAATCTCCGTATTCATCGATAATTTCAGCAAATGCGTTCATTTTCCCCATAAGCTTCGATGAACGGTAACCATAACGATACCGCCAAACTTCATTTATCGAATTGCTTAGGCTTTCCATAAACCATGCAGGTTGCAGTATGCATAAACAGCAACGACCTCATCCCCCTCATTCAGCACGAAGGAGACGCTTGGAGCCTGCCCCGGCTTCAGATGCTTTCTCTGAACGCCTTCTTTGGTTTCCAAAGATACCCACTCAATCCAATGCTCATCCACCATCGGATGATCGATTGAACCAACATTTACATGAACCACGCTTCCTGCCACCTTATATTCCGGAACATGCTTCTCGACCGCTCCATCGGACTCTCCCGCTACCAGCTCTTTCATCTTCTGTCCGCAGCACAGGATCGGTACGCCTGCATCCTTGATAACCTCTACAATATTTCCGCAATGCTCACATTTATAAAATTTCTGACTCATAAAGTACCACCTTTCTTTTTCAAAAAATTTATCTTTCCTTTTATTTATTGGTTTCTTTTTCTATGGGCTTATTATAGCATATACAATAATAGTAATCAATGCTTTTTTATTTATCAATTATTTTCTTATTTCACTTGCGATTATTTCCTGTCAACCAGTCCATAAGAATGCTCCTTGCGCAGGCTACACTGCCGCTGCTTTCTTCATGAAGAAGGTCATGGCGCGCATCAGGAAGTAAATACATGATCACATTTTTTAACCCGGCCTGCTTCATTCTCTGTTCTACACAACGAACACCCTTTCCCGCATCTCCCACCGGATCCGCCTCCCCGGACATCAGCAAAACAGGCAGTTCCCTGTTCCACCGTGCGTACGCATCCGACGCTCCTGTGCGTTTCATTGCACACAACAGCTGCAAGAAAGTTCTGCCGAAATATCCTTTCGACACAGCGGGTCTGTCAGATATGCATCGATCTGTGCTTCATCCGCACATAACCAGTCAGACGGTGTTCTGTTTGGCTGAAATTTGTGATTATAGGTTTCAAAAGAAAGTTTCTTTACCAAAGGCGTTGTTTTCTCGAAACCTACCTTTTTTATTTGTCCGCGCACAATTGCAATCATGACAGAGAGGATTGCTCCCGGTTGATAACCCGTGCCCAAAATAGCAGCTCCCGCCATCTCATCATCATATCGCCCCAGATATTCTCTCAGCAAAAAGGAACCCAGCGAAAATCCAGTATAGCGGATTTTTGGGAAATACACAATCATATCCCTTCAGCCCAATTCATTTGTTCATGCAGAATGCCATTTTCCGATACACCTTTTCGCAGGACAACAAAAGAGAACTGTTGCAGAATTTCTGCTACAGCTCTCCCTGTTCTCTCTTATCTATTTTTATTCATATACCCGAACTTCAAACACTTTTGGCTGCTCTGTGCCATGTGTCTGTTCAATGGTCAAGCGCATCCGGTCGCAATTCACCGGACATTCCAGATTCACAACACATCTTCTCTGATAATTGCCCTTTACGGTCTGCTCTGTCACAAGACTTCCATCTTTCCAGAAAGAAAGTTTAAAATCTTTAACCAGCTCCGGCGGTGTTCCGGTTGTCTGCTTTCTTAACACTTTTTCCGACAATGAAATCATAATCTCGCGGGAAAGATTGGAATCCCACAAAATCTCAACAGTCTTGACAGCATTTACTTCCGGGAACTCCAGATTCAGCCACGGCTTTTCCTCCGCCTCCGGCTGCCAGTAGTTTTTGGCCTCCCCAATGGTTCTGCTCCATCCATTAATGACCTGCTCCGGACCTGCATCTGCAGCGCTTGTAGAAGCGGAAACCACTGCCTTTTGTGCCTTATCCGCTTCATCCACATAACGGATTCCCGGAAGATAACAGTCCTGGCGCTGAAGCTTTCGCTGAATTTCTTTGATATATCGTCCCATGTCCCGCGGCAGGAGTTTTTCCTTCACTGCCATGGCTGCCGCCACACCAACCGCCTGACCTCCGACTGCACAGGTCCCCATCACACGTGCGGATGCAAATGCCATATGAGAACAGCTGATATTTCTTCCTGCCATCATCAGATTATCCACATTTTTGGAATAATAACAACGGTACGGAATTGCATAAACATCATCCAGCATCAGGAAAACATTCGCCTGCTCTTTGGTGCTGCTGATACCATCCGGCACATGGACATCCATCGGCCATCCGCCATATGCCACAGTATCCTCAAATCTGGCACCGGACTGGCAATCCGGTTCGGTCATCACATAGTCACCGATGATTCTCCTGCTTTCCCGCTTGCCCGGAAGAAAACCAACCCACTCCAGTTCATAATTTTCAGCGCCGTGGTCTCCTCCGTTTTTGATATGATCCCAGATGCCGTAAATGGATTTCATCAGTTCATCACGAATTTCTTCTGCATCCTCAATCACACGATGATCGCCGCCGCCCAGTTCAACCCACCAATAGCCGGATGAAATCTCGCTGTGATTGCGCAGTTTCAGGTCCTCTTCGGTATAGTGGTTTGCCCAGAACGGTGTGACAAACGACACCGGATGGCCCATATCCCGCGCCTTAAACATCAGGGAATTTCCCATTGTATAATGATCTGCCTCTTCTGGTGCATGAATTTCCCCATACTGACTTGCTGCTTCACGTCCAATTTTTGTTTCCGCACCGGCCAGGGCTGCGATCATTCCATCCCCCGTAGCATCCACATAGATATGTGCATGAATCTCCAGGTTTTTTTCCGTGCCAAGCTGACTGCCGCGCACTCCCTGAATCCGGTTTCCATTCATCAAAACCTCATTCACATGGGTGTTCAGATGCAGCGTCAGATTTTCCTGAAATGCTGCCTTTTCCCACAGAATCGCGTCAAAAATGGCAAAACTGATTTCCGGGTTTCTGTGTTTATGTTCCAGAAGGATTTCTTCCAGAAGACCGGTTTCTCTGGCATTCGGTCTTTTTCCATGATAATCTGCACCACAGATATGCATGCGAATCTCCGAGCTGGCATTGCCGCCCAGCACCGGCCGCTCCTGCAAAAGCACGACCTTACTGCCCTCTCTGGCAGCGGTAATGGCAGCACACATACCGGCCATTCCTCCGCCGATCACCGCAATATCAAATTCTTCAACCATATATTTCATACATCCCACACCTTTTTATCAGCCTTTTACAGCCCCTACTGTCATACCCTTCAGGAAATATTTCTGTCCTGCAAGGAATACAGCAAACACAGGCACAACTGCCAGACAACATGCTGCCATGATCAGATTATACTGGGTAACTTCCGCTCCGATAAACTGATTCAGCGCCAGCGGCAGCGTCCATTTTTTCCAGTGAGAAATAAATACCAGCGGGTCCAGATAATTGTTCCAGGACTCCAGAAACTGTACCGTGGCTACGGCCGCCAGGGTAGGCTTTACAAGCGGAACCATGATCTGTGCCCAGATTCGGTACTCTCCTGCGCCATCCATTTTTGCCGCCTCACGAAGTTCATCCGGAGTTCCCATAAACGCCTGACGCAGCATGAATGTCGATGACACCGCAATGATCTTCGGTGCGATCAGCGACATATGAGAGTTTGTCATACCCAGCTCTGAAAAGGCAATGAATCGCGGAATCAGAGTCAACTGTGACGGTACCATCATCTGTGCCAGATACAGAATAAACAGGAAATGGGATCCCTTGAATTTCAATTTTGCAAATGCATATCCTGCCATCGCAGAGGATAGCACGCTTACAACTGTGCTGATCACAGCAACCTTTAATGAGTTCCAGTATGACAACAGGAAATGATAGTCCGTTGATGACTTACTTCCAATCCCAAGCACTTTTCGGTAGTTATCCGGATAGAAATAATCCGGAATCCACTGAATCGGAATGGCCATAACATCTTTCTGTGTCTTAAATGATGCCGAGATCATCCACAAAAACGGTACAACCATGATCAGCGTCAGCACAATAATCATGACTGTCATGAAAATACGAAGCGCCCGTTTGGAAGCCGGTATCTGCTTTACTTGCTTACTCATCTGAACGCCTCCTTAATTGGTTTCATTTTTGTTATTGTGAATCCACTGTATGATAGTTACAATCAACAGCATAAGGAACAGGATTACGGCAATTGCCGAAGCATAACCCATTCGGTAATATTTAAACGCAGATGTGTAAATGTAATATACCAGAGTGTATGTGGAAGAACCCGGTCCCCCCTGCGTCATAACATTTGAATAGGTAAATACCTTGAAGCTGGAAATGATACCGGTAATTGTCAGGAAAAATGTAGTCGGTTTTAAAAGCGGCATGGTAATATAGATAAATTTCTGTACAATATTCACACCGTCGATTTCCGCGGATTCATACAGATCTTTCGGCAAAGAAGCCAGGGATGCACTATACATGAAAATACGGTATCCCAGACCTGCCCAGATTACAACCAGCATAATGGCCGGAAGCGCCCAGGTATAATCCGCCAGGAACCGGGGAGGATTTTCCCACCCCAGCGCCCGCATTAGCTGCGTAAACGGACCAAATTTTGAGTATAACGCCATCCATACCGCAGAAATTGCAACCGTGTTACAGATATGCGGCATATACATTGCCACACGCACCATACCCGCCACTTTTTTGTGACAGAAATCATCGATCATAACCGCAATAATCAATGCGAGCAGCAAACTGATCGGTACTGTCACAATCGTAAAGATCAGGGTATTTTTCAGTGATGCCACAAACCATTCATCCGTCCACAATTCCTTAAAGTTGGATAATCCGATAAAATTCCAGTTTCCGATTCCATCCATAAAGTTCCAGTCCGTCAGACTGACATACAGAGACATAACCAGGGGGATCATGCTGAACAGAATGAGCCCCACCAGACTCGGAAGCAAAAATGTATATGCTACCAGATTTTCACGTGCTGCCTTCGTTCTGGAAACACCGACTTTGGTACTTCTCATGATTCACCTCATTTTTGCTGTAAAATCTCATTGGAACGGCTTACGATATTGGCAATTGCTTCATCGACAGACTGCTGGCTGTACAGGAATGCCTCCACCTCTTCTTTAAAAACAGTATCAACCTCGCTGCCTTTATCAGAAATGGGCTTCTTCGCGGTCTGGGTCTTATCAATAGACAGATAATTTCTCAGGGACTGCTCATCGATGGTATCACCAGCATTTTCCATTACCATAGCTACCACATTATCCTGATCAATGCCATTCCACAGCGGAATACGTCCGCCTTTTGCCAGGGGTGCCATACCACCGGTTACATACCACATCATAAATTCAAAGGCTGCATCCGGATACTCGGTATTAGCAGCGATTGCAATGATATCTCCATCACCGGGCATGTTGCTGTGATATTTGTATTCATCAGTCATATATTCTTCGCTCGGAACCGGACCCGGTACCAATGCGGTCTTAAAATCGTGGGGATACTCTACGCTATCCATAACCAGACGCATCTGGGAAATACACAAAGTTGCTGCACATTTTTCCTCAAGGAAAGTATTTGCAACGGTCATGGACTCAGAAACCTCATCCTCATACGGAATTGCCCAGCCGTTGTCGATGCTGGTCTTGATCATCTCCAGTCCGTCCTTCCAGATCGGATCGTCATAGTTTACCTGAGTTGCAGTCTCATCTTTGTAGGTATCTTTCTCACCCAGAACGGAACCAACCAGGCCTTTTGCTGCTGCAAAGGTCTGCTTTAATGCCCAGCATACACCGTAAACTTTATCCTGTCCCTCACCCTTGGTCAGCTTCTCCATGGCTGAAAGAAACTCATCGTAGGTCCATCCGTCATACGGAACCTCAACGCCTGCTTCCTCAAACATGTCCACATTGACCATCATCCAGCGGTTATTTTCATACTTGGTCGGGAAACCGTATACCTGATTATCATCAAAGTAAAATGAGGATGCGTTTACCTTACCAAGTTCCTTTTCAAGGTCAAATCCGTACTCTTCTAAGCGGTCCGTAATATTCAGAACCAGATTGGAATCCACACGGGTATGGAATGTGGTGTTCTTGTATCCCATGAATACATCAACTTCACCACCGCCCATCAGATAGGTCTCCAGCTGCATATTGCCGGAACTATCGTTAACGAAACGAACATATTCTGCCTGTACGCCTTTGTCTGCATACTCTTCGTTGAAGTTGGAAATCAGTTCATCATAACCGTACTCCGGCTGAACGCCGCCCCATACGCGAATGGTAACTGTCTCTCCATCCTCAGTTCCAAACCACTCTACATCCTTATCGGCTTCCTGGCCATCTGCTGCACTTGCCGCTTCGGTTGCATTTGCTGATTCTGTTTCATTTGCGGAATCTGCTGTATTTGTTGCTTCCGCTTCCTTTGCATCTCCGGCAGCTTCACTATTGCTGCATCCGCTCAGACTGGAACCAATCATAGCTGCGATCAATAATAACGCGATTTTTCTTTTCATTACATTTCCTCCTTTGTGCTTTACTGCATGATTTTGTCATGCGCTTCCTTTTGGGTTTGCTTAGGCATTGCAGAGCTGTTTACCACTTATTAGCAAGAAGATATTGTTTTAATTCGTATGGCCAGTCCGTCTGTATGATTGCAACTCCCTGC
>JAFUMV010000130.1 GCA_017482485.1 Lachnospiraceae bacterium | reverse complement strand
GATGGCGGTGCTGAACCGTGCACCGGTATCCGGTGAGGATCGGCTGTTCTTCGTGTGCCGAACCTATCAGCGATTTACCAAAGCAGGCGTCTGTTCCTGTCATTCCATCAAAGAGCAAGTGGTAACCGAAGTAGTGTTGGCGAAGGTACGGGAGGTCTGCGAAGCCTACCTTGATCCGAAGAAGCTGCAGCCTATTGCGGAGGATGCCGTGGAAAAAGCTCGGCAGGCGGAAAGCTATGAAGCGGAGATCCAGTCACTGCACAGCAAGATCGACAGTCTGACGGCCAATCTGGATAAGATGTACATGGATCGTTTGACCGGTCTGCTGGCTGAAGCTGATTTCGAGCGAATCTATCAGCGGGTCAAAATAGAGCGCAGTTCTCTGGAAGAAAAGCTGAAGGAGCTGGAAGCTCAAAAGGAAAGTCCAGTCAGTACCGAAGACCGAGCCAGAGAACTGGTTCAGCAGTTTCTGGATTCTGCATACACCAGCCGGGAACTATTGGTCAGTCTTATCGAGCGTGTGGAACTGACCGAAGATAAACAAATCATCATCAAATTCCGCTTCCGTGAATTGGAAGCAATTTCTTAGGGCAAATCGTTTACAATAGGCGAGTCGCTATGTAAGCCGGATTGAAAAACGGGCACTTCAGAAAATGCAGGCCGGATTTTTGAAATTGGAGAGTGATACGGCCAGAGGGGATAAAAAACAGAAAGCAGGAAAAAAAGACAGCCATCCCTCCTGCCGTAGTCAGACCCGGGAATAAATGGCACAGCTTTTTACTTAACAGACACCAAATAAGGGCGCGGTCTTGACAGGCGGCGCCTTTCGCTCTATTCTGAAACGGAATTATGATTCTTTTATGCAGAAAATTGATTCTCACGGCGTTCGCCGATTTTTCCCAGACAGGAATAATACCTAAGACGGAAAGGCGTTTATGTATTGTCATATTAATACGGGAGGACTCCGCGGACTGGAAAGCTATGTGGCCCAGGTGGAAGTGGATATTTCAAGGGGGCTTCCATGCTTTGACATGGTGGGACTTCTGGCCAGTGAGATCAAGGAGGCGAGAGAGCGCATCCGGGTGGCACTGCGCAATGCGCAGGTCAATGTGCCTGCTGAAAAAATTACGGTAAATATATCGCCGGCAGGAATTCATAAAGCGGGAACGGCTTTTGACCTTCCTGTGGCATTGGGAATTATGACTGCGCAGGGGATGATTCCTGCGCAGAGATTGGAAAATGTGCTGGTGGCGGGCGAGCTGGGGCTGAATGCATGCGTAAAACCGATCCGGGGTACGCTGCCCATCGTGATGGAAGCTGCCCGGATGGGAATGAAAGAATGCATTTTGCCTCTGGACAATATTAAAGAAGGTATTCTGGCAGGCGATGTGGAAATTATGGGGGTGGAAAATCTTCAGGAGGCATCCCTCTATCTGTGTCGGGATGAGGATGGGCGAAAGGAGATGCGGGCCCGTGCCATAGAGCGTTACGAGCAGAAGTCAGAAAAGAAAGATAAAAGTGTTTCGGAAGAAACAATGGATTTTTCTGTGATCCGGGGCATGCAGGAGGCAAAGTATGCGGCCATGACAGCGGCGGCGGGATTTCATAATCTTTTGCTGAGCGGACCGCCGGGGGCAGGCAAGACCATGCTGGCAAGATGTATTCCTTCCATTTTGCCGCCCCTGAATAAAGAGGAACAGCGACAGATTTCCGCTATATACAGTGTGGCAGGACAGCTGCCTTCTGGGGAGCTGCTGACCCAAAGGCCTTTTGTCAGCCCGCATCACACGGTTTCACCCTATGCGCTGGCCGGCGGCGGCAGCATACCAAAGCCCGGCATGGTGACCCTGGCGCATAAGGGCGTTTTGTTTCTCGATGAAATGGCCGAATTTAAAAGAAGTACGCTGGATATCCTGCGGCAGCCCATGGAGGAGGGGAAAATATATCTGGCAAAGAGCGGCGGAAATTTTGTTTACCCGGCAGATTTTATGCTGGTGGCGGCAACCAATCCCTGTCCCTGCGGGTATTTCCCGGACAGAAACCGCTGCCGCTGTACCCAGAGCGAAATCCATCGCTATCTGTCAAGAATTTCCGGGCCGATGCTGGACCGGATTGATTTGTCCTGCGTGGTGCGTCCCGTGCCGTTTCAGAAGCTTTGGGAGGAAGGTGCGGTGAGAAGAGAATATGTGAGAGAAACGGCGCTGGCCGATATGGAGTGGAACAGCGCTGCCATGCTGGATAAGGTCATGGCTGCTCGGGAACGGCAGAAATTTCGCTATGCAGGAAGCAGAATCTGCTTAAACGGCAGGCTGGGGGCAGGAGAGATTCTGCGCTATTGCCGGCTGGGTCTTGCGCAGCAGCAGTTTCTGGAAAAGGCGGCAGAGAAGATGAAATGCTCCGCCAGAGCGTGCCATCGGATTTTGCGGGTGGCGCGGACGCTTGCAGATCTGGAGGAAAAGGCGGAAATTGGCTGCCAGCACATCAGTCAGGCCATTTATTACCGGTTGGGAGAGGAAGCTTTTGCATATGAATAATTTATCAGCGGCAGGTGAGAATACTTTTTCTGTGGATGAGAAGCTGCAGTGGACACAAGAAGAGGCAGTACAAAGCTATCTGCTTTATACAACCAGGGGAATCGGTGCTGTAAGCATCCGCAGACTGATTGAAGCTACAGGCAGTGCTTCTGCGGTGAGCAGGCTCTCCCAGGACAGGCTGACAGAACTGATCGGGGAAAAACGGACAGAAGCGCTGCAAAAGGGGAAGGAGGCCAAGCGCCAAAGCTGCGCTGTAAAAAGATTTCATCAGCTTCAGGAGAAAGGGATCTTTTTCTTGCCCTATTGGATGGAAGGCTTTCCAAAACGGCTTGCCGAGATCCCGGATCCGCCCGTGGCACTGTTTGGAATGGGCAGGATGCCGGATTTTTCACAGAAGACAGCAGCCGTGATAGGCGCCCGGGAATGTTCCGGATATGGCCGACAGACAGCAGCAATATTTGCCGCCGGCCTTGCCAGCGCCGGTGTGACGATCGTCAGCGGCATGGCAAGAGGCGTGGACGGCATTGCGCAGCGGGCAGCGCTGGACGCAGGAGGAAGCTGTGTGGCGGTGCTGGGATGTGGTGTCGATATCTGCTATCCGCCGGAGAACAGGATTTTATATGAACGGCTGAAAAAAGAGGGATGTCTGCTTTCGGAATATCCTCCGGGAACCCAGCCTCAGGCAAGATTTTTTCCGGAAAGAAACAGAATCATCAGCGGCCTGTCTGATTTGGTTCTGGTGACCGAGGCCAGAGAAAAAAGCGGAACACTGATCACGGTGGATATGGCATTGGAGCAGGGGCGGGATGTTTATGCGGTTCCCGGAAGAATTACCGATTCCTGCAGTGTGGGCTGCAACAGGCTGATTGCAAACGGTGCCGGTATGGCAGTTTCCGTTTCACAGCTGCTGCAGGATTTAAATATGAAGAAATCCGTGCGGATGATACAAAAAAACAGAAATTTTCATGCATCAGACGGCCGTCCTTTGAGTAATAAAATAATGGAGGTGCTGGACTGCAATCCGATGAGTCTGGATGAGATTGCAGGACTGCTTTCCCAAAAAGGGGAACAGATTACCGTACAGGAAGTGATGGAAGAGCTGATTCTTCTGTGCATGGAAGAAAAAGCGGGCTGTCACGGGGGGATGTATTTTTCTGCCGGTTCGGCCTGCATTTCCTGAAAACAGCACAATTGTACAAAAGATTTCAGAATTTTTTTTCTTGCAATGAAACAAGATATGTTGTATAGTGAGTCACGATAGCGTCTGCATGTCGACGCTAAAATGCAGAAATTGAGGAATTTTGATTATGGCAAAGTATCTTGTGATTGTGGAGTCACCGGCCAAAGTAAAGACAATAAAGAAGTTTTTGGGTGCCAATTATGAAGTGGCAGCCTCAAACGGCCATGTGCGTGACCTGCCCAAAAGCCAGCTGGGCATTGATGTAGAACACGATTACGAACCGAAATACATTACGATACGGGGTAAGGGTGGTATTCTCGCAAACCTTCGCAAAGAGGTAAAGAAAGCGGAAAAGATTTATCTGGCAACGGACCCTGACCGGGAAGGAGAGGCGATTTCCTGGCATTTGATGGAAGCGCTTAAACTTTCCGGGAAAAAGGTTTACCGAATCACCTTTAACGAAATTACAAAGAACGCGGTAAAAGAGTCTTTAAAGCATGCCCGGGAAATCAATATGGATCTGGTGGATGCACAGCAGACCCGCCGTATTCTTGACCGTATGGTGGGCTATCGGATCTCGCCTCTTTTATGGGCGAAGGTAAAAAGAGGGCTTTCTGCCGGACGTGTGCAGTCTGTTGCACTCCGCATCATCTGCGACAGGGAGGATGAAATCAATGCTTTCATTCCGGAGGAATACTGGACTCTGGATGCTTCCTTTGCCATTCCCGGTGAGAAAAAGCTGCTCAAGGCCAAATACTACGGACAGGGCGATCAGAAAACGGTTTTAAAGAGCGAGGCAGAAGTCAATGCGGTGAAAAAGGATTGTGAAGGTGCGGCCTTTGCAGTCAGTGATGTGAAAAGAGGAGAGCGCATCAAGAAAGCGCCGCTGCCCTTTACCACCTCCACACTGCAGCAGGAGGCCAGCAAGGTGCTGAATTTCTCCACCCAGAAAACCATGCGTCTGGCACAGCAACTCTATGAAGGCGTGGATATCAAAGGAAACGGCACTGTCGGTGTGATCACCTATCTGCGTACCGATTCCACCCGTGTTTCGGAAGAAGCGGAAAAGATGGCGAAGGATTATATCACAGAACAGTATGGGGAAGAATATGCAGGAGAAGGCACCGCCAAGAAGGGCGGACCAAAGATTCAGGATGCCCATGAAGCGATTCGCCCCACGGACTTAAGCCGTACCCCGCTTGAACTGAAGGATTCTTTGACAAGGGACCAGCTGCGGCTGTATCAGCTGATCTGGAAGCGTTTCGTGGCAAGCCGGATGACGCCTGCCAAATATGAAACTACTTCCGTGAAAATAGATGGCGGCGGACATCGCTTCACTGTCGCTGCCAGCAAGGTTATTTTCGATGGTTTCATGAGTGTTTACACCATGGACGATGAAGAAAAAGAAGAAAAGAATACACTGGCAAAAAGCATAGATGAAAATACCAGGCTGAATTTTAACAGCTTTGAGGAAGTTCAGCATTTTACCCAGCCGCCGGCTCATTATACAGAAGCATCTCTGGTGCGGGCGCTGGAAGAACTGGGAATCGGACGCCCCAGCACCTATGCGCCTACCATCACGACGATTCTGGCGCGCCGTTACGTGGCGAAGGAAAATAAGAATCTGTACGTGACGGAGCTGGGCGAAGTTGTCAATAACATGATGAAGGAAGCGTTCCCGACCATTGTAGATGTGAATTTCACAGCAAACATGGAAGCGCTGCTGGATGGTGTATCTGAAGGAACCGTGGACTGGAAAACGATTGTGTCCAATTTCTATCCGGATCTGGATCAGGCGGTGAAAGATGCGGAGATCAATCTGGATAAGGTGAAGATCGGTGATGAGGAGTCCGATGAGGAATGTGAACTGTGCGGTAGACGTATGGTGATCAAATACGGACCTCACGGCAGATTTTTAGCCTGCCCGGGCTTCCCGGAATGCCGCAACACAAAGCCCTACTACGAGAAGATCGGAGTGGCATGTCCCAAATGCGGCAAAGATATTGTCATGAAGAAAACACAGAAGGGCAGACGTTATTACGGCTGTATTGATAATCCGGACTGTGATTTTATGGTATGGCAAAAACCTTCTGCAGAGAAATGTCCTGTATGTGGTTCTGTCATGCTGGAAAAAGGAAACAAACTTGTCTGCTCCAGGGAAGGATGCGGATATCATACGGAAAAGAAGTAACAGTTCGGCAGCATTGCCTACATTTATTTTTGCCGCATTGCCAGACTGTAGAAAATAATACGAAAAAACAGACGTAATCATTGCGGCGCAAGGACCTGTTATGATACAATCAAAAGTGTTTAAGCAGTTATAATGTATCGATGATACGTCTGGGAGGACTTAATACATGAGTGGGGTACAGTTGCTGGATAAAACAAGAAAGATCGGGAAATTACTGCATAACAATAACTCCAGCAAAGTTGTTTTCAACGACATCTGTCGGGTGATGCAGGACGCATTGCAGTCCAATGTGCTGGTGATCAGCAGAAAAGGAAAAATTCTGGGAATATCCGGAAAAGAGGGGGAAGTAATTGAAGAACTGGTCAGGATGCAGGTGGGCAGTTTTATTGATTCTCTTCTGAATGAACGTCTGCTGGCTGTGCTTTCCACCAAGGAGAATGTCAATCTCACCACATTGGGATTTGATGTGGCCGAAGACAGAGAATTCGCGGCCATTGTGACACCGATTGAAATTGCGGGAGACCGCCTCGGTACCCTGTTTTTATACCGTCATGGGAACACCTATGGAATCGATGATATCATTTTGTGCGAATACGGTTCTACTGTCGTAGGACTGGAAATGCTGCGGGCGGTGAGTGAAGAAAGCGCTGAGGAAGAGCGTAAGATTTCCGTGGTGCGTTCAGCGCTGGGAACGCTGTCCTATTCAGAAATGGAAGCGATCACTCTGGTTTTCCAGGAGCTGCATGGCAATGAAGGAATTCTGGTTGCCAGCAAGATCGCCGATCAGGCCGGAATTACCCGTTCTGTAATCGTCAATGCGCTGCGCAAATTTGAGAGCGCAGGCATCATAGAATCCCGCTCATCAGGCATGAAAGGAACCTATATCAAGGTTCAGAATGAATTCGCATTTGAAGAAGTGAAAAAGTTAGGAAAACCCCTTGCGTAAGGGGTTTTTTTATGCTATAATGCCCACGTTGTGACTAAAAAACACGCATGCGGAGCCGTCAATGGTGTCCTTTAACGCGGGATGACTGGCGGGTATGAAACATGCGGACGAACAAACCAGATGGAGGTAAGACAATGAGCGTTATTTCTATGAAACAGTTACTTGAAGCAGGTGTTCATTTCGGACATCAGACCAGAAGATGGAACCCTAAGATGGCTCCCTATATCTTCACAGAGAGAAATGGTATCCACATCATCGATCTGCAGAAGTCTGTAGGCAAGGTTGATGAGGCTTACAAAGCAGTATTCGAAATCGCTGCACAGGGCGGCACAATCCTTTTCGTTGGTACCAAGAAGCAGGCACAGGATGCTGTTAAGACAGAAGCTGAGCGCTGCGGTATGTACTTCGTTAACGAGAGATGGCTGGGCGGTATGCTGACCAACTTCAAGACCATCAGAAGCAGAATCGAAAGACTTAAAGCAATCGAAACCATGTCTGAAGACGGAACATTCGATGTTCTGCCTAAGAAAGAAGTTATCCAGATCAAGAAGGAATGGGAAAAGCTTGAAAAGAACCTTGGCGGTATCAAGGAAATGACAAGAATTCCTGATGCAATCTTCGTAGTAGACCCCAAGAAGGAGCACATCTGCGTACAGGAAGCTCATGCACTGGGAATCACTCTGATCGGTATTGGTGATACAAACTGCGATCCTGAAGAACTGGATTATATCATCCCCGGCAACGATGATGCTATCAGAGCCGTTAAGCTGATCACATCCAAGATGGCAGACGCTGTTATCGAAGCAAACCAGGGTGAAGAAGTTTACACTGCTGAAGCTGTAGAAGCAGCTGAAGGCGAAGCTACCGATATCGAAGAAGTAGCAGCTGAATAAGCTTTATAGCAATTTTCTATTAATTATAAGGTCAGGCAGAAGCATCTTGTGCGCTTCTGCCTGCCATAAACCTGAAAACTGATTGTAACTGCCCGCACTTCGGACAGTTACAGCCACTTATATGGAGGAAAATAAAATGGCTATTACAGCAGCAATGGTAAAAGAATTAAGAGAAATGACCGGCGCAGGCATGATGGACTGCAAAAAGGCTCTGACACAGTGTGACGGTGATATGGATGCAGCTGTTGAGTTCTTAAGAAAGAACGGACAGGCTAAGGCTGAGAAGAAGGCAAGCAGAATCGCAGCAGAAGGTATCTGCCGCATCGCTGCTAAGGATGACTCTACAGCAGCAGTTGTAGAAGTTAACTCCGAAACAGACTTCGTTGCTAAGAACGAAAAGTTCCAGACTTTCGTAGAAGCAGTTGCTGTTCAGGCAGTGAACTCCGATGCAGCTGATATGGATGCATTCCTGGCAGAAGCTTGGCATGAAGACGCTTCCAAGACTGTTAAAGACGTTCTGGTTGAAAAGGTTGCTACCATCGGCGAGAACTTAAAGATCAGAAGATTCGAGAAGGTTGTTGCAGAGAATGGCTGTGTAGTATCTTACACACATGGCGGCGGACGTATCGGCGTTCTGGTTGAAGCTGCAACAGACGTTGTTAATGATGCAATCAAAGAAGCTCTGACCAACATCGCTATGCAGGTTGCAGCTCTGTATCCCAAGTATGTTTCCACAGCTGATGTATCTGAAGAATACAAAGAGCATGAGAAAGAAATTATCGCAGCTCAGATCGCTAACGATCCTAAGATGGCTGGAAAGCCTGAAAAGGTTATCGCAGGTGCAGTTATGGGCCGTCTGAACAAAGAATTAAAAGAAGTATGTCTGCTGGAGCAGGTATATGTTAAGGCAGAAGATGGCAAGCAGACTGTTGCAGCTTACGTTGCACAGGTTGCTAAAGAAAACAATGCAAACCTGTCTATCAAGAAGTTCGTTCGTTTCGAAACAGGCGAAGGTCTGGAGAAGAAGAACGAAGACTTCGCTGCAGAAGTAGCAGCACAGATGGCTGGAAAGTAAAGAATTAAGGCAAGTTTATTACTGATAACTTGATTCTCAGAAGAAAATAGCTCAAACAAAAGGCTCCAAAAGCCTTGCAATTGCCGGGATAAAAGCGATTGCAGGTGTTTTGGAGCTTTTTTTGCATTTTTAGAAAAACCGTTGGACTGTGTGATCAGCCTGATGCAGTTGGAGCATCTGAAGAAAAGGGTAAAGGAAATCTTTTCGGAAGCAGATAGTGAAATTAACATGAAACACCGAAATCCGCCTGTCGGAGTTGACAGACCTGGATTTGATCTCTGATGAGCTCAAAGGATCTTTTTCAGTGGGAAGTGGTGCAGGATATCATTGACCATCGTGATGCGGATCCGTTGTTGTGATTTGGAAAGGCAGGAGAAAACTACAGAAAAAAAGAAAGCTTGGCCGATGATCCAAGCTTTCTTTTTCCCTGCGTCTTTTATTTTTCATCAAAATCCCATGCAATCAGATTTCCCATCAAACGGGATGCGACAGGATCCTGAGGCACTGCATCCGTGCGGACTGCGCTGACCAGAACGTGTCCCTTTCCGACTTTGGCAGAAAAAAGAGGGGTTCCT
>JAFUMV010000129.1 GCA_017482485.1 Lachnospiraceae bacterium | reverse complement strand
GCTTTAAAAAAAGAGGCTCCACCGTTACCGTTCACCGGTGACGTGTGCGCAAGTGCGCACACTCCGCGTTGAGCGCGGTCGCGAAGCGACAATTTCCGACAATCGTAGATTGCCTGGGCGCTGCGTGTGCGCATCGGTGCGCGAAGCGCATTTTTGCTCTACAGGAATTTTCGGAGAAAATTCCTGTAGAATAAAAAAATATCACAGCTTTCACTGTGACATCTTCTGGGTTGGGCTGTTACATACATAACAGTTAGCAGCCAGTACGGGAATCGAACCCGTGTTTTCGCCGTGAGAGGGCGACGTCTTGACCGCTTGACCAACTGGCCATGCTGCATTCTGTAAGCTATATCGCTCAGCGCCTGTTTATAGTACTACATCTCCAGATAAAATGCAAGCACTTTTTTTATTTTTTCCAAAAACTTTTTCGGAAAGTTTTTTGGAGACTTTTTCGGAGTCCGGTATATGGGGTAGATTATAATAACGTAAAAAGGGTATATGGACGCAAAATTCTCCCTATTGCCCCGCAGTTCTCCGAATTGCGGGGCATTTTGAGCGTTTCTTACTCTTATATACCCTTTTAATGCAGAATATCAGGTTCTTAGGGCAGTAAATGGGGCATTGGAGCATTCTTTTTGTCCATATACCCCTCCCGTAAGATCTATAAGCACCGGGCGTTCCCATGGCTGCCCGTTTTTATATCGCCATAAAATCAAACAGGCTGATCTGGTTGGACTCCGGCAGATCCCCCAGAATACCCAGCTGATCTAAGAGTTCCACAATGGTTTTGCTGGCTTTGGAGCGTTCGCGGAAATCGTCCTTGCTCAGGAACGGGCCGTCTTTGGCCGCTTCCACGATGGCATCCGCCGCTTTTTCACCCAATCCGTCGATACTGTTTAAGGAAGGCATGATTTTGCCATCCATGATCTGGAAATTGCGGGAATGAGCCTTAAACAGATCGATGGGAATGAATTCAAATCCCCGGGCATACATTTCCTGCACCAGCTTCATATCCTTTAAGGATGCCTGTTCTTTCTGAGACAGCGTATCGGAACGGCGTTTATAATCTGCCATTACCGTTTCCAGATGCTGCTGGCCCTGGCACATGATTTCATAAGAAAAGGCTGACGCGCGGATGGAAAAATAAGCCGCATAATAAGCCAGCGGATAGTTCACCTTACAGTAGGCGATTCGCCATGCCATCATGACATAAGCTGCCGCATGGGCCTTCGGGAACATGTACTTGATCTTTTTGCAGGACCAGATGTACCAGTCCGGCACACCGGCCGCAATCATGGCCTCTTCCATTTCAGGCTTTAATCCTTTTCCCTTACGCACGCTTTCCATGGTGGTAAAGGACAGACTGGGGTCCATTCCCTTGTTGATCAGGTAGATCATGATATCGTCACGACAACAGATGGCCGTAGAAATGGTAGCCTTCCCCTCCTGAATCAGCGTCTGGGCATTGCCCAGCCATACGTCTGTACCATGTCCCAGTCCGGCGATACGAATCAGGTCCGAAAAACACTGCGGCTTTGTATCCAGCAGCATCTGAATAACGAAATCGGTTCCGAACTCCGGAATGCCCAGAGAGCCTACCGGACAGCCGTCGATCTGTTCCGGGGTAATGCCCAGTGCAGAGGTATTCTGAAACAGACTCATGACCTGAGGATCATCCAGCGGAATCTTGGTGGGATCAATGCCGGTCAAATCCTGCAGCATTCGGATCATGGTCGGATCATCGTGCCCCAGAATATCGAGCTTCAACAGGTTATGGTCGATGGAGTGATAGTCAAAATGAGTGGTTACCGTATCCGTGGTCATATCGTTTGCCGGATGCTGGGTGGGGGTAAAGGAATTGATGTCCTCTCCCACCGGCAGTACTACGATGCCGCCGGGATGCTGGCCCGTGCTTCGGCGAATGCCGGTACAGCCCTGTACGATGCGGTTAATCTCACAGACACGTTTCTTTTTTCCGCGCTCTTCAAAATAATTTTTTACATAGCCAAAGGCAGTTTTATCCGCCAGGGTGCCGATGGTGCCGGCACGGAAGGTCTGACCGGCGCCGAAAATAACTTCTGTATATTTATGCGCCTTACTCTGATATTCTCCGGAAAAATTCAGGTCGATATCAGGCTCTTTGTCTCCCTTAAACCCCAGGAATGTTTCAAAAGGAATATCAAAACCGTCCTTCACCAGGGGCTGACCGCAGACGGGGCAATTCTTGTCCGGCATGTCGCAGCCGCCGTTACCGGAGAAAGCTTTTACCTCCGGCGAATCAAAATCGTAATAGTGACAGTTGGGACAGCGATAGTGAGCGCTCAAAGAATTCACTTCCGTAATTCCCGCCATGAACGCCACCAGCGAAGATCCTACCGAACCACGGGAGCCTACCAGATACCCATCCTCCACCGATTTCCAAACCAGCTTCTGGGCAATGATGTACATAACCGCGAAACCGTTTTTGATGATGGAATTGAGTTCCTTTTCCAGACGATCCACCACGATCTGGGGCAGATCCTCTCCATAAAGCTCATGGGCCTTTCGATAACAGATGTCCGTCAACGTCTTGTCACTGTCCGGAATGACCGGAGCACATTTGTCCGGGCGCACCGGCGCCATGGTCTCAATCTGATCGGCGATAAAATTGGTATTTGTGATGACTACCTCTTCCGCCTTTTCGCTGCCCAGATACTGGAATTCTTCCAGCATTTCTTCCGTGGTGCGCAGGTACAGAGGCGCCTGTTCGTCCGCATCCTTAAAGCCCTTGCCAGCCATGATAATCCGGCGGTAAACCTCATCTGCCGGGTCTAAAAAGTGCACGTCACAGGTCGCCACCACAGGCTTTCCAAACTGTTCACCCAGATGCACGATCCTGCGGTTCATGTTCTGAATATCCTCTACAGAATTAATGTTCTCGATCTTATCCGAAGCAATCATAAACATGTTGTTGCCTGTGGGCTGTATTTCCAGATAATCATAAAAATTCACAATCCGGGCAATATCCGCATCGGATTTTTCATCCAGAAGGGCCCGGTAAAGTTCTCCCGCCTCGCAGGCACTTCCCACAATCAGGCCTTCCCGATGTTTCATCAGAAGGCTCTTGGGCACACGGGGGGCCTTGTGATAATAGGTCAGATGGGATTCCGACACCAGCGTATACAGATTCACTCTGCCGATATCATTTTTTGCCAGAAAAATTACATGATAGGAAGGCAGCCTTTTTATAATGTCCGGACTGGATTCTCCCAGCCGATTTACCTCCGCCAGCGTGTGGCAGTTTTTTTCCTCCAAAAGCGGAATAAATTTCACAAAAATTTCCGCAGTAGCCTCCGCATCATCCACCGCGCGATGATGATTTTCCAGCGAAACCCCCATGGTCTTTGCCACCGCATCCAGCGTATGCTTTGCCTGATTCGGTAAAAGCACCCGGGCAATGCCCACCGTATCCACATATGTAGGCTTTAGCTCTATGCCCTGCTGCTTTGCATTTTCCATAATGAAGCTCATGTCGAAATTGGCATTGTGCGCAACGAAAATCGTGCCCTCGCAAAATGCCAGAAACCGGGGCAGCACCTCTTCAATCGGCGGTGCATCGATCACCATATCGTCATTGATTCCGGTCAGCTGCTCGATTCTGAAAGGAATCGGCACGCCGGGATTTACAAAGGTGGAAAAACGGTCCACAATTTTTCCGTCCACCACTTTGACCGCGCCGATTTCAATAATTTTATTTTTGACAGGAGAAAATCCCGTTGTCTCGATATCAAAAACCACATAGGAATCCCGCAGCGGCTGACCTTTATCTCCTGTAACAATTTCTTTTAAATCATCCACCAGATAGCCTTCGCAGCCGTAAATCACTTTGAAGAAGTCATTCTTATCCGGATTTTCATCGCCGGCTTCCTTGCGCTTTGCCTTTTCCTCTTTCCACAGATCATCGATCAGATGATTGGCATCCGGAAAGGACTGCACCACACCGTGATCCGTAATGGCGATGGCAGGATGCCCCCACTTGTAAGCGCGCTTTACAATATCCTTGACTTCGGATACACCGTCCATATCGCTCATTTTTGTATGGCAATGAAGTTCTACACGCTTGTGCACGGAATGATCCATCCGGATGCTTGTAAAATCATTGATTTTCTTGATTCCCACGATGGAGCCGACAGTCAGCTCTCCATCGAACTTATCCACCATGGTCATACCCTTGATTTTCACAAATGCACCGGGTTTTATGCCTTCCGTCACCTCTGCCACCTGCTCATTTAATGTGAAAATCTTAATGGTCATGGTATCGGAAAAATCCGTCACATCAAAAATCAGAATGGTTCTTTCATTCTTAATCTCGCGTTTGTCCATGTTCAGGATTTTGCCGCGGATGACCACTTCACCCATCTCACCGATGATGTCCTCAATAGGGATGGCTTCCTCATCAAAATCACGACCGTAAAGTACATCGGGATTATCACTCTTTTTCACCGCACGCCGGAAATCCCCCCGACCTTCGCTACGGTTAAATTTGCCTTTGCCGTATTTAGACCCTTCGCCGCCTGCTGCGCCATATGAACCGCCTTTTTTCGCAGTCGTTCCGCCGCCCTGGGCAGGAATGCGCTCTTTTGCAGCGCCGGTCTGTCCTGCCCCCTGACCAGCGGCTGCTCCTGCACCTGCCGCATATTGGCCGGCCTCAGGTCCGGCTGCACCCGGCACCACAGTACCGCCCACAAAGGGCACTTCATCGGCTGCCGCCTGTCCCATGCTCGCCAGATAAGCTTCATAACCGGCATCCATACCGCTGTCCTGACTGCCTATGCCGGCAGCACCGGCTGCTTCCTGCGCCATCTGATCCCGCATACGCTGTTCGTTATAACCGCCGCTCATGGCATCCGCCATCTGAGAACCGGAAAGTCCATAATCGCTGGCCACCGGTCTGGCACCTGCTTTTGCTGCAATCTCGGCCACCTTGCGGGCCACAATCAACTCCTCTTCCGCCTTTTTCTTATTTTCTTTGGGCTGCTGATAGTCCATCACCACTTCCACGGGAATGCCGCAGCGCTCGCAGCAGATTTTTTCCAGAATCCGAACCAGCTCCGGACACTTTTCATGAGCGATTACCGTATCCGGCACCGCCAGACACATCCTTTTTTCTTCCTGAAAAGTGATCTGCGCATTTTTGAAAATGCTGTATTCCACCGGGCTGCATTCTTTCAGCTCCAGAAGAATGCTGTCATAATACACGTCCAGAAGCTTCTGCGGATTATACTGTGCGGAAAGATGAAATCTCTCGTAAATTTTTACAGTGATATTACAGTTTGGAAAAAGCTGCTTTCTGATCTCCTCTTCCATATCGAAGATCATTTCTTTTAAAATCAGTCTCTCACAGCTTATATAAACTCTGATAAAATCTTTCTGTCTGGTGGCGGTCACCCGTTCCACGGTCACCTTTTCAAACAGACCTCGAATATTGTCACTAAGCTGTAAACCCGGAAAAACGTCAAGAAACCGTTTTGCCATTATTATCCTTCACCTCAAATTACACAACGGTTCAGCCATGCCATTTATCAGCCGGCGCGTTGACTGAACCGTTGCCAAATTACTCATTCCAGTGTTCCAGTTCATAGCGCAGTGTGGAAATAAACTCCGCTTCCGGCACTTTTCGGATGATTTCGCCTTTTTTAATCAAAAGTCCTTCCCCTACGCCGCCTGCAATGCCAAGATCCGCTTCTTTCGCCTCACCGGGGCCGTTCACCGCGCATCCCATCACCGCAACCTTGAGATCCAAATGCGAAAACTCTGCCACCATGGTTTCCACCTGATTTGCCAGACTGATCTGATCGATCTTTGTTCTGCCGCAGGTCGGACAGCTCACCACTTCAATACCGCCTTTTCGCAGTCCCAGGGTGCGCAGAATAATCTTCGCGGATTTGATCTCTTCCACCACGTCACCTGTCAGAGAAACACGGATGGTATCGCCGATCCCCTGATTTAAAATCAGCCCCAGACCGATGCCGGATTTGATATTGCCGGAAAGCACCGTGCCGGATTCCGTAATGCCCACATGCAGAGGATAATCTGTCTTCGGAGCAAGCAGTTCATGGGCCTTTACGCACATCATAACATCAGAAGATTTGATGCTGATGACCAGATTCTGATAGTCCAGATCTTCGATCATGCGGACCTTATCCAGTGCGCTCTCCACAATTCCCTCCGCCGTCACGCCGCCATATTTTTCCACCAGACTGCGCTCCAGAGAACCGCTGTTGACGCCCACGCGAATGGGAATATTTCTCTCTTTGGCCACCTTCACAACTGCTGCCACCTTGTCCGGACCGCCGATATTTCCGGGGTTGATGCGGATTTTGTCCGCGCCGTTTTCCATGGCGGCAATCGCCATCTTATAATCAAAATGGATATCCGCAACCAGCGGAATGGAAATCTGTTTTTTAATCTCTGCGATCGCCTTTGCCGCTTCCATATTCGGCACGGTGCAGCGGATGATCTCACAGCCCACCGCTTCCAGTCTGTGAATCTGCGCTACGGTTGCCGCCACGTCCTCCGTGAGCGTATTTGTCATGGACTGAATCAGGATCGGATTGCCGCCGCCGATTGCTCTGTCACCGATTTTTACCACTCTTGTATGATCTCTGTACATAAAATACCTCCTTAACACCGCACTTTTACTGCTGCCTGTGCCCTGCTCAGCGTTGGAATACTCTTTTTTCCATGCAGGGTCAAATCGCCAATTATAATAAGTATAGCATAAAGGCAGGGAAAGAAAAAGTATTTCGAATACAGAGATTTTGATTGCTTTTTACACCTTCACTCCCCCGGACAGTACCGCAGCTCATACACATATTTTCTGCCGCTGTCCGCCCCGGTGGCGGTCACGCAGAAATTCAGCTCTTCCTCTCCCGTAAAAAGTTCCGGGGAAATCTCCAGATAGACAGGTTCTGATGTTCTTAAGGCTGTCCCTTTTTTCACAAGAAGTTTACGCATATTGGCGTCCCGTAAAATCACCGGTGAACCACTGCATGTTGCTTCCGATGCTTCTACAGATGCCGCTGGGCGAAAGCTTCCCAGGAACAGCAGAAAAATCAGTGTCATAAACATCCACTTTCCCGGTCTTTTTTCCGTGCGAAGCACGCTCTGAAGCGGCTCGTAGACGGGCACCGCTTTTCCCTGAAAAAAGGCGGCCGCGCGTTCCCAAAGCACAGAAAGGAAAGCTGTCACTACCAGAATTGCAAAAGCGCTGATTTTTTCCCGAATATCTGCTCCCACATCCTGTACCGCACAAAAAAATACCCCCGCCCGCCAGATCAGCATTCCGATCATAACAGCAGTTCCTGCATAAACTGCATATCTTACAAGCGGAATCTTTTTCTTTTCCGTTAAAATATCTTCCAGCGCCTTTCCAGCGCGCCGATTGTCTGATAACGCTCTGCTGGATTTTTGCAAATACATTTTTCTACAATTTCCTGCAGCTTTTCAGGCACATCGGGTCTGCACTGCGAAAGGCGGCAGGCACCGTAAGGAGGCTTTGCCGGATTCAATCCGCCCAGGAGGGCATACAACGTCATCCCCAGTCCGAACACATCGCTGCGGACATCTACCCGACGCAGCTTCTCATCCAGAATAAACTGTTCCGGCGCCCCATAGCCGGGACTGGCCGACAGCGGAATCGCTTCATATCCGCCCAGTTCCACCGCGCTTCCGAAATCAATCAGCCACAGTCTGCCGTCTTTATCCAGCATCACATTGGAGGGTTTGCAATCCAGATAAAGGCAGGGCGGCTGCATCTGATGCAGCGCCTTCAATGCCCTGCAGAGCATCAGACCAATGCGCACCGCCTCATCCGGCAAAAAAGGACCGCTTTTTGCAAGCCGCTGCTGCAGCGTTTCTCCCTCAATCCAGTCCATAATCAGATATTTTCCATCCGCCTGTTCCACCACATCCACAATTCGGGGAAACAAACTGCCGTCCACTTTTCCCAGCAGCCGCTCCTCCGTTTTGACTGATGTCCTTTTCACTTTCTTGGCGGCCCAGACTTTGTCCAGCCGCTCATCATACACCCGGAAAACGGTTCCTGCACCGCCTTTTCCCAGCTCTTCCTCCACCAGATATTTTCCGCCGATTTTAGGGCGGCTTTTTTTTGTTTGCATCAAAGTTCCTCCCTTTTCCATTCACTGCCGCACATACAGCACCGCCGTCAGATTATCCTTTTCCCCCTGTGCCTTTAAAAAGCTGGCGGCACCTTTCAGCCTCTTATAATACTCCGCCACATCGTCTTCCTCCCCCGGCAGACATCCCTGAAAAAATCCGTCCGCCGCCAGCCGGCAAAAACCGTCCGTACAAAGCAGCAGCATTTCTCCCCGATGCAATCGTCCCTGCAGTACATCCGGCGCATGAAAACCGAACGCTCCCAGACAGCGCCGCAGAGCCCCCCCTTGGTGATGGTCCTTTGTCAAAAGCCTCTCCCTTCGCCCGATCCGATAGGCCCTGCTGTCACCGGTATGCAAAATCAGATACCGGCCGTTTTTGAGCAATGCCATCGTACAGGTCGTTCCGCAGCAAATATTCTCCTCCTTTTCTATCCGTTCCAGCTTCTGCTGTATCTTTTCGAACGCACTGCACGCACTCTGCACAGTGTTTTTGCGCCAGAAAAATCGGTTCATGTTCTGTATTCCTTCCTGATAAAACCATTCCGTCAATTCTTCAGCCACAAACCCGCTGGCGCACTCTCCTTCCGGCAGCCCTCCGATTCCGTCACAGACTGCCAGCAGCGCAGCTTCCGTCCCTTTTTCACCCAAAAGACACCTCTTGGGAATACTGCGTCCGTTCAGTCTCACTTTCTGCGCTGTGAATGAATCCTCATTTTTCTTCCGAAAATTTCCTTTGTCCCAATACCAGGACAGCTTATCCGCCATATTTCCTCCTGCCCCTCCGGGGCACGGAACAAAATATGCCTTTCCTTTTGTAAAAAACAGCTTCTGCGGCAAACTCCCCATTTTCCCGCAATGTTTCATACATTCCCGTTTCTTCTGGAATCTCTGCTGACAGAATATCAGCAAATATCAGAACGACTTCTGATTACGATTCATAAGATTTTCTCCGTGAAAACATTATACTGCCTCGCAGAGCTTTGGTCAATTCCCAAAACAAAAATGAGCGCGGAAATCCGCTGCGTTTTGTGTATCAGCCGTCCTTTCCGCGCTCCCATATTCGATATTTGTCAGCATCGGTGATGCTATTGAATGCGCCGTTAACCGATGTTGATTTCAGTTTCCGCATTCCACACTGATCCGGTTGAAAATCCCCATGATTTCTTCCGTTTTCAGCGCTTTCTTTTCCTCGCCTTTTTTATCTAAAACAATCTTGCCCTGATGCATCATCACCAGGCGGTCACCGTATTCCACCGCATAGCGCAGATTGTGGGTAACCATGATGGTGGTCATCTTCTTTTCCCGGACAATTTTTTCTGTCAGCTTCATGACCATTTCCGCAGTTCTGGGATCCAGCGCTGCAGTATGCTCATCCAGAATCAGAAAATCAATCGGTGTCATGGTTGCCATCAAAAGAGCCAGCACCTGGCGCTGTCCGCCGGACAGAGAGCCCACTTTTGTTTCCAGCTTATCCTCAAGCCCCAAATCCAGTTCTTTTAACATGGAACGATATTCTTCGATCCGGTTTTTCCGCACGCATCGCCCCAGACCAAAGCCTTTTCCTTTGCGGTCAGCTATGGACATATTTTCCAGAATCGTCATGCCGGGACAGGTTCCTGCTGCCGGATTCTGATAAACCCGGCCAATGTTTTTATGTCGCAGATACTCCTTTTGTCCGGTGATATCTTTGCCGTTTACAGTGATTTTTCCGGAATCTGCAAAAATACTTCCGCATATCAGATTCAGCATGGAGGTTTTGCCGGAACCGTTGGATCCCACCACGGAAACAAATTCACCCTCTTCAATTTGAATGTTAAAATCCTGAAACAGGCACATTTCGTTGACCGAACCGGGATTATAATATTTGTTGATATGTGAAAGTTCAAGCATCTTTTTTCGTCCTCTTTTTCTCCATACTGAGTACTAAAATCATCAGAAACAATACGGCTGTCACCAGTTTTAAGTCCTGGGTTTTCAGGCCCAGTCTGATGGCGATTGCCACACAGGCTTTATAGACAATCGACCCCAGAATCACGCTGGCGGTGATGATTCCAACCCGCACCTTGTGAAGGATAGCAGGCATTTTTCCCATGCTGTCAAGCTTCTGATACAGGCTGGTGCCGATGATGACACTGGCAAGGCCAATCACCATCGTACCGGTTCCCATGGAGATTTCGAAAAAGCGCTGCTGCTGCGCAAGCAGGCAGCCGCTTAAAGACACCAGACCGTTTGCGATGGCCAGACCAAGAATTTTCATTTTTCCCCTGTCCTCACCCATTGCGGTAACAATGGAAGCATTATCGCCAACAGCTCTCAAAAGGAAGCCGGAACCGGTCTGAAGGTAGGCATCCAACAGAAGCTTCACCACCAGCAGAATCACAAGCATGACAATCACCGTTTTAAAGCTTCCCAGAGAACCGGTAAAAACAGAATTCGTCAATGCATTTTCAAAGACCGTTTCCTCTTTATAAAAAGGAAGATTGGCACGGCCGGCAATCCGCAGATTCACGGTATAAAGGGCTGTCATCATAATGATTCCTGACAAAAGGTCCGTCACCTTCAGCTTTACATGAATCAGACCGGTCAGGATGCCTGTCAGCGCGCCGACAGCAAAGGCTGCAGGCAGCGACAGAATCGCCGGACATCCGTTTGTGATCATGATTGCAGTGATCGCCGCTCCCATCGGAAAGCTGCCATCCACTGTCAAATCCGGAAAATCCAGTATTTTGTATGTGATATAGATGCCAAGCGCCATAATCGCATAGATCATGCCCTGCTCCAGCACGCTGATTAACAGTCCCATTTTAAATTGCCTCCCGCTTCCATTTTCATGGAATTTTGTTTCTTAAAATAAAAATCTCCATTTACCGGCTGCAGCCGATCGTTAATCTACAACGATTTCATCAAATACTTCTGTCGCATCAGAAGCATAATTTTCCGGCAGTGTAATGCCCAGATCAGCGGCTACCTTTGTGTTGATATAAAGGTTTGCACCCTCACACTTTTCAAAGCTGATCTCAGATGCTTTTGCTTCGCCTTTTAAAACCTTTGCAGCCATTGCGCCGGTCTGCTTTCCAAGCGCGATATAGTCAATACCTTCGGATGCAAGACAGCCGTTTTTTACCTGCTCCACTTCGGATCCGAATACCGGAATGCCAGCTGCATTAGCCTTTGCCAGTACAGTCTGAAGTCCCTGAACAACGGTGTTGTCTGTCAGGTTGGAAATGCAGTCAACCTTAGTCACGATATCGGCTGCTGCCATATCCACATCAGCAAGTGCGGTGATGCCTGTTTCCACAATTTCAAATCCGTATTCACCGGCAAGCTCTTTATAAGTCTCGATGGTGCTGACAGAATTCGCTTCGCTGGTAGTGTAAAGAATACCGATTGTCTTCGCTTCCGGAAGCACCTCGCGGATCATCTGAAGCTGTGCTGCTACAGGAAGGGTATCTGCTGTACCTGTGATGTTGCCTTCCGGTGTACCGTCCTCTGCTGCAAGACCTGCGCCGACCGGATCGGATACTGCAGTGAAAATCACGGGAATATCAGTGTTCAGACAGGAATTATATGCGCTCATGGCACTGGGTGTCGCAATGGCACAGATCATATCCACGCCCTGAGAAACATAGCTGTCAGAAATCATGCCCGCCGTAGAAGTATCCGCCTGCGCATTATCAAAAAGCACTTCCAGATTCACGCCCTCTTCAATTCCTGCTTCTTTTAATCCTTCCAGGAAGCCTTCCTTACAGTTATCCAGCGAGCCGTGCTCTGCGAACTGAGAAATACCGATCACATAAGTTTCACCTGCCGCTGCAGTTGCTGCTTCGCTCTCTGCTGTCTGAGTGCTTTCTGTAGTATCTGCAGTCTGCGCTTCGGTCTTTGCTTCCTGTGTCTGTGCTGTTGCTGCGGTATCCGCATTCTGCCCACATCCTGCCATCAGGGATGCTGCGGTAAAAAGTGCTGCCATTGTCAGTGCGATTGTTCTCTTCTTCATAACTGTGTTCTCCTTTTTAAAAAATTAATCTTGGAACTTTCCCGAACTAAAGAAGTGTGCGCAATAGCGCACACTCCGCGTTGAGTGCGGTCGCGAAGCGACAATTTCACCGCGCGCGAGTACGCATCGTTGCGCGAAGCGCATTTTTGCTCTACAGGAATTTTCGGTGAAAATTCCTGTAGAGCAAAAAACCGCCTCAAGCATAACTGCTTGAGACGGTTATCATTCCGCGGTGCCACTCAAATTGACTAAATATAGTCCACTCATTTCATGTACTATCATACATGCCGGATGGATAACGGGTCCGGTTTCCCGCCAATGCCTACTGTAAGTTCGGAATCAGCCTCGGAAGTCCATTCGTCATTTGTTCCCATACCGCAATCCCACCGCCTGCGGCTCTCTGTGATGTTCCCAAGTGAGTACTCCTCTTCCTCATCGGTTTCTCTCTGTTTCCTATAATTTACTACTATGCAGTAAAAAAGTCAAGGGTGAATCAGCAGCAAATTTATTTTTTTGTAACGGCTCGTTTCTACTGCTTTTGCGGTATCCGCTGACGTTTCTTTAAATCCAGGAAAACCCAGGTTCCGCCAAATAACAGAATCAGAAGCAGCAAAAGCGCATGGGGCAAAACGTCCAGATCAATGCCCGTCGGAGGGGCTGCATCTGCGCTGTTTGTGAATTTGACGGATTTATCCCCCTTCATATCTTTACACTCCGTTTCACCATCGGCGCTGGAGATGTAACCCTCACGGGAATAATCGACCTCCTCTACAGAATAATAACAGTGCTTTGGCAGCCCCTGTATCGTCATCGACTGACCATGTTTTAATGTAAATGTAACCTTACCTTTATCCGCTTCCGTCAGGGAAAAGGCCGTGTCCGTTGCCGATGGTCCGGTCAGTGCTGCGCTGCCGGAAGCTGTATAGGTCCCGGTCAGTACACTGCCGTCCTCCTTCTCATACAGCGTTATGGTGAAGGAGAAATCCCTGTTCCGATCGCCAAGGCTGCCCGTCACTTCCTTGCTCACCGTCAGGCTGTATACCGCAGGATAAAAACCGAAATCATGATGGGAGGAAGCAAAAACGCCTGAGGTAATGGCGGCGGTGGAAGGCATGCTGATCCGCTCTATTTGTGCAGAAACCAGATCCTCATTGGTATCATAGTATGGCACACCATCCGAATCCACATCATCACGATCGTCTTTGGTATTGGTATCATTCGGGCCGCTTTTTCCGGCATCCACAGGCGATGCTGTATATTCGGCAAAGGCTTTTCCATCAATGCTTCCGTTAAATACAACCTTGAAATCCCCTTCCGGCAGACTGGTGAAGCGATATTCTCCCGCGCTGCACTGCTTTTCTTCACCGGTAACCGTATCCAGCTGATATCCGGTTGTCACCTTTGCCGTTTTTCCGTTTACCATGTACACCTGATAGCTGTTGTCCACTTTCTGATAAAGGGTCACATCCACGCCGGAAATCAGTTTTTCCTGGGCATCCCTGAAACCGTCTTTATTTTCATCCAGCCAGGTTACACCCTCCAGCGTACGGGACACAATATAGGCAGTCGCATAAGAAGCCAGTGCAAGATCATCGGAAGTTCTAAAGGATGCCACATTCTGGTAGGCATCTCCGGCACGGTTTCCCGCCGGTAAGATATTCTGTTTTACCACAATGGCACTGTTCTTGTTCAGCTTCCCGATCACCACCCAGGCAGTCGCATTTTGTGCACCTGCCTTCTGAATCTCTTCGGCAGACAGACAAATATAACCGTCTGCACTTTTTGTGGCTGCTTTGGGCAGATCGATCTTTTTCCAGTTCTTTTTGATGCTTTCTGCGTTATAGGAGCCTGCATCGGTTCCCTGCACACTTTCATCCGTTGTAAAATATAATTCCAGATCTCCATCCGCATAATTCTGAATCCGGTCAACATTCAGCGCCCAGCCCGTCATGGTATAGGTGCCTCGATAGCCCGTATATGGAAGCACAGATAATAAAACCGCGTTCTCCACATCGTTGCTCGCATTGTTGCTGTAAGTGATCAGCCATCCCAGCTCGGCGTTCAGCTCATTGTACAGCTGTTCCACCTTTTCTGCGATTCCGGAAGCAGCCGACTGGGTCACGATGATGGAAGTCTTTGCCAGATTTCCGTTATCAATTGACTGCACGCGACGATCCCCCTCACCGCTGATCACCGCTTTTTCCTCCAGAGACCACTGCAGCGCTCCCTTACTTTCGATGGAAGTGGAAAAGTAAAGCAGATTCTGCAGGCCGCCTTCTGAAAAGCTGCTGTCCTGCAGCGGAACATCCTTAAAAATATAGGTTAAAACTGTGGTACCATCCGTTTGCTGTACTCTCTGCAGGGAAATGGTGATTGTAGCTTTTTTTTCTGCACCGGTACCGTCCTTATAGGTGTAAGTATGCTCTACAGATTCTGTTTCGCTCAGCTTAAGGCCGCCTTCCACCGTTCCCTGCCGTCCGGCCTTCGCCGCTACTTTGTAAGTACCGCCCCAATAGGAAGAGCCGTCGATATAAGCCAATCCATCGGGCAATGTGATCTTTGCAGTGACCGTTGTTTTTGCGTCCGTATCAAAGGTAACCTCTTCCATGGTTTTGGACAGCTGAATTGTGGGCTGCGCCTGGAAGTCAACATAGGTCTCCCCCGCATCCATGTCATAAGTATATTTTCCTTCACTGTCTGCTTCCCTGTTTACCACATCCAATGAAATGCCGGTTGTGTAGCCCAAAACAAGCAGGGAATCTCCATAAGCAATGCCGCTCTGTTTATCTCCGCTGTAAGAACCGTCCGCATTATATACCAGTTTCTCATAAGAGGGATGATGCTTATAAACGGCCGCCTCCAGATATGCATTCAGCGTATCTGTCTTGCTGTAACCCAAATTGCTCTCCGTCCGCATGGGAATCTCCGTGATTTTCTCACCGCCTGCCGGAAGACTGTTATTTAAGGTTTCCAGGCTGCGCCATGACCAGACGCGCAAAGTATCTGTGATCATGTAGGTCGTATCCTGATTTGCATTTCCAAGAACCTTTGCATACAGGCCCGCACGGGGATAAGACTGCCTGATTTCTCCGCGTACCTGAATCAGCACACCTACAATTTTTCCTTTTGCGTTGGCCTCTGACAGCCTGTCGTAAAAGGTCAGGTAGTCCGATTCCTGGGTTGCAGCGCGCATCTGATCTTCACTGTCCCAGTTTTTCCCGTCAGATTTTACCGCATACAAAAGGGAACACTGATTATCATTGTCAAAAGGATAGATCTGTGACAGATAATAATCCGCAATGTCATCAGCGCCTTCCTGATATCCGTCCGCATACGTTTTTTTAGATTCCGTTGTCTGATAAATCAGCCCCTTCGTCTGCTCCATTGACGAACCGATGTATTCATCTGCCAGTTCGATCGCGTCCGCATCGAATTTTACAAAATCATCATAAGCGATGATGTTGTTGTCCGAAACACCCATATTTTTAACCTGCCAGACGCCGGCAAGAATACCGATCTTTGTCCCGGCATAAGTCCAGTCACGGCCATTGTAGGCGCAGTCCTTTGTCAGGGGCTGCATTTGATTGTAGATGTCACGCTTGCCGTACATAATGACATTGGAATATGTCCCGGGAGGATCCAGCCTCGATCTCATTGATCTGTTGTCATCGCCTTTTTCCATCTGGTTGGCATTGTCTGTCGGGGCCGCCTCAAGCGCTGTTTTGTCCGCAGATTTTGCTGCCAGATTTCTGTCCCGAATGTCAATCTGGAACGTTCCGCTTTCGCTGACCAGCTTGCCGATGTAATCGCTGCTCTCACCATTTGTCCCGCCTTTTCTCACATTGTAGTAGGGCAGAACGAATCCCAGTCTTCCCACCGAAAAATAACCGATGTTTTCCCCGATGGTCCGAAGCGATTTGTCCGATGCACTGGGATAAGTGATGGGGAATTTTCCGCTGAACTTATAGTCTTTGATTGTCAGAGAAATCACATTTCCATTTTGGACAGCACTCCAGGTTCCGCCGTCATGACAACAGTATGTGTTGTTTTCTCCTCCGGCGTTATAGGGATATCCCTGATACAGCCCCTGAATGTTTCTGCCATCTCCATTTTTATAGGCACCTGTACTTTCCCCATAAGTATACAAAAGCGGGGTAAAATCATAGGTGTCTGCGGTGAGCGACAGCTCTTTGTTCTTATTACCTTCCACCACAAAAAAGGCTGTATCGATCGCCAGATCAACTGTTATGGGTTCTCCGTCCGGATAGGCCAGTCCTTTGAGTCCTTTTCCGGCATCATTGTACAGCTGAAGCGCAATGCCGATCTGGAAGGCCTTGCCGTCAATCTTTCCATAAGATTTATTGACCGCTTTTTCATTTCCGGATGAAAAGTCCCAGGTCCCCACGCCGTTATCCGTTATGCCGGTAAGCATCACGTTCAATTTCATTTTGGCAGAAACTGCGATTTCGGCACTTACAGCTTTCCACATTTCTTTACCGTGATTTACAGCATATTGCTGATGTGCATCACAGACACGGGAATCATCCAAAACAACATCGCTGTAAACCCCCGCTTCTGCTGACCAGTTATCAGAATGAACATCATTTCCTTCCAGCCAGGCATAGAACTCAGGCTGTACTATTTCCCCCTGATGCATGCCCTTCACATAGATATTCACATTGACCGTCTTGGTTCCCGGAATCACATAGCTGTCGTCATCCGCCGGTGTCATCAGACGGCTGCAGTAAAGGATCTGTTTTCCGTTTTCTTCTGCGATCCGGTACTCATATCCTGATGTCGTGTCCATCCAGGCCATACTGTCCACCGCGAATTCCGCTTTATCCTTTGTTACCGGAAGCACAAACGCAAAGCATGCTCTGGCCCTTGAAAAACTGGTGCTGGCGGAAGAATCCTCATTATAGCTGTCCATTTTCAGTTCCAGAACATAGGATATGGTATCAAAAGAACGGACAACATCATTGTTTTCGCTTTTGTCATTGCCGGCTTCGTCATCATCATCCCATGGCGAGGTCCCGGTCAGATAGCTGTTGACACGAAAGGCTTTGATATAGGCTTCATCCCCCTCCAATACTTTTATTTCCGGAGGTTCCTCCAATGTAATCATGCTCCAGAGCCACTCCAGGTCCATCAGCTTTTCTGCATTGAGCACATCCATCTGCAGAATCTCTCCAAGCTTTTCATAAGCTTCCTGCGCAGCTAGTGCCTGGCGCCTGATTTCTGCCAGATAAGCCTCCAGGCCGTCCATATCTTCGGCTTCCTCAAATTCCGCAACCTTTTTCTCAATTTCTTCATTGGAAGGGAGCGCTTCAATCAGCGCAATCACCTCGCTGAGCTGCTCCTGCTCTTTGTCTGTCAATTCTCTTCCAAGATAACATTTGGCACTGTGCGTGTGCTCTTCCAGCCCGCAGATCAGTCCAACTGTCTGAAAACATTCTTCGGTATGTACATGCGCTGTCAGAACCGGCCGGGTACAGATCAGCTCTTCCCCGTTGTAACAGTTTTCATCATGTTCGTGGAACGTTTCCTCCCGGAGGCTGCAGATCAGTTTGCGCGTTTCAGAAGGTTCGCCGTTTTCTTCCGGTGTATCGGCTGATTCAGAAGAATCCCCCGGTTCATACTCTGCTGCATCGGCTGATTCGGACGCTTTATCCGACTCCGGTTGTTCGTTTGGTTCTGCATTTTCCGGTACGTTATCATCCTGCTCAGTCTTTTCACAGATCAGGTTTCGTTCATAACAGTTCTCTCCATGGACATGATTTTCTTCCAGTTCACAAATCAGTTCTTTTGCTTCTTCGTAGCATTCTTCCCCATGGATATGATCTTCCTGATTTTCCGCAGACTCACAAATCAACACAGAAGAGTTCTCGTAACACTCCTCCCCATGAACGTGATTTTCTTCCATCCTGCAGATCAGTTCTTCTTCATAACAGGCATCCGTATGAACATGCGCCACTTCGCCGCCTTCGGAATTGGTACTGTCGGAATTGGTACTGTCCGGATTGGCACTGTTGGGATTGACGCTCTCGGCACTTTCCTCACTGCCTTCCTGATTTTCTCCATCTGCGTTAGAGTCCTGTTTTGTGATTTCATAGCACTCTTCTGTATGCGTATGCCCTATTCGCTCTGTCAATGTGCAGCGCAGTTCACCGTTTCGGTCATAGCATATCTCCCCATGCGTATGCAGCACAGAATCATCCGCTCCACAAATCATTTCCGTGCTCTCATCATAACAAGCCTCCGTATGGGTATGCTCTGTATAACCGCATAACACCTCTCTTCCGTTTTCCATTGCCGCTGCAGACGGCAGAGGTGCACAGTTTGTAACAATAAGCACCGCAGCGGTAGCGGACGCAACAATGCTTTTCCAATTGTATTTACCGAATCTCTTTTCGGTATGATACTGAAAAAACTTTTTCTGCATTAATCTGTTCTCCTCCCAAACCTGGAAACATTTATTACACTACTAAAAGCCGGATATGAATTTATCCAGCTGCTTTCCTTTCGTATTGATTTTAGAATAATACTCTCTTATCAAAAAATCAAGCAAAACCGCACCCCTCAGCGTCTCTCCTTAAACGGCGCTACTGTACACGGAGGGTAACTGTACGTGTTCAAAAAAAAGAACGAAACATACAATAGTGTACATTTCGTTCCGTTTTTACCGCAGGCGTGCTTTTCGACCGGTGCAGCAGCCTGTCACATGTTTTTTATTTTTCTTTCCGGGAATGTTTTCTTCTTCTGATCACTACAAAAGCAATCAGTCCGACCATGGCAATTACCAGCAAAATATATCCAATTGCAAATGTCATGGAGTCGTCTCCGGTTCTTACACGAGAACCGAGAACACCTCGCATGGAACCAAGAACACCGCCTATGCTGTCAAAAATTCCGGAATCCATGGGCGTATCGCTGCTGATGGTGGGAATCGGTTTTTCAGTTTCTGATTCGGGTTCTCCGGCAGAAGTCGATTCCGGCTCGCCGGCAGGTGTGGATTCGGGTTCTCCGGACGGTGTGGACTCCGGCTCGGACGGGTCCGTTTCCGGTTCTGAGGACGGTTCTGAGGATTCCGGTTCCGGCTCCTTATAGCTGTTATGAAATACGGCACGGTCTGTTTTTCCTGTTTCGCCGTCCTTCGACATCGAAACCTGCGCAGAAAGAGCACCATTATCATCTGATGTAATCTGCACGGTTACGTTATACACTGTGGAATCATAGGTGTAATTTTCCGCGCTGCCCTGCTCTTCCGTTATCGTGTAATGATAATCATTGGGCTCTGCATAAACAATCGTCCCGAATGAACCGGTTCCGGTTCCGGCAATTGTCAATGTAGCTGTCACTCCCAACGAATCCATATCGTTCGAATCAGATGCCGGCATGGGAGTGGTTGCATCTTCCCCTTTTAAAATAAAAATAAAGTTCTCTACAGACGGCGGCTTATCACCTGTCAGCTTCTTTTCTACCGGAATGTTTATCGCAACGGTCGGCAGCTGTTGAGCTGCTTTGCTCTGCACACTAAAAAACAACGGAAAAAGGAGCAAAGTCAGCAAAAGAATACAATTTTTCCATTTTTTCATGATGCTTTTGGCACCTCCTCATTTTCTTCTGATACTTCTTTCATGCGGGCATATACAACGGTCCTCGCATTCGTGGACGCATCAGAACAGGTTGACAATCCAACAATCTGATCGGCTGTCGTTACACCAATATCGCGGTATTGGACTGCTTCTTCTTTTAAATAGTTCAGCAAATCTTCTTTTTCTGTTTCCTCTGAGATATTCGGATAAAATACCTTCGTATCATAGGCATCGGTCTGCAGGCAGGCGAAAATTTCCAGTTCATATCCATTTCCCGGAAGCAGAAGTTCTCCGGTTTGGTGTTCGTTAAAGTAATCTGCCTCCACAAAATGCATCAGTTCTCCAAACATCGCATCCGCTTCCATATGATGTCCGTAAATTAAGGAATAGAAATCCGAAAAGTCAGATGCATTCCTGTAATCCAGAAATAGGCTTCCTGACAGGGAAAACTCTCCGTAAATGTTGGTGTTGACATATTTTACATTATCGCTTCCCTGAACTACGGGGTAATCAATTTTTGTATCATCTATTGTCAGCCAGCAGCGTACATCCGGATTAATTTCCAGAATCTCCGAAAATGTCATTTCTGCCTCGCCACCATCCAGCTGAGGCTTATAAGCCAGAATATTTTCGTCCACGCCGGCCCCTTCATAGATCTGCCAGGTATCCCACAGCGCATACCCGCTGTAACACAGTGAAAGAATCAGCATGAGCGCCACGGCAGCTGTCAGAATTCTGTCTGCCAGATCGACAGCCGCCTGCGCAATCTTTATTCCTTTTTTTGAAGTCTTCGTTTTATCTGTCACGCTTTGCGACGCTTTCTGCCAAACAGCACGACGAAGCCTGCACCTGCAAGCAGGAAGATCAGGATGTAAGGAGCAACGTCAACGAGGATGCCGGTGGGGACGGTGCCTTCACGGTGGTTGGTGAAGGATACGGTTACGTCAGTATTGCCCATTGTTTGCGTATCTGTGGTATTTTTGTCTACCGCCGCAGCAGTTCCGATCTGACAGCTCGCTTTATAATCTTCATTATCTTCGCTTACTACATATTGTGTGTTTTCAGTTAACCCCTGAATAACAATACTGTCACCATGTTTCAGATAAAAGTTACCGGTAACACTTCCATTAGTCCCTACAGTCAAAGCAGAGGGATTTTGATTTCCGTTTACAGAAGCTGCTGCGTTGCTTAAATCTACTGTATAAATAGTTCCGGCAACTGCACCAGTAATATTTACTGTAAATTGGAAATATTTACTTCTGAATCCCTGATTACCTGTAACAGTCTTGGAAATTGTCAGATCAGCAGTTTTATACTCATTGGTAAAGCTATTTGACTTGTTATCCCCATAAGTTTCATTTTCTCCATCTTTAATCTCTGTTCCTTTATGTAAAACGGCACTCTGAAAAGATAATACACCAGCATCATCGCTTTTAATATAGACATCCAAAACTCTATCTTTCGGGCCATCATTGGTAACACCCTGATTGTTGGTATCTGTCTCAGTCACTACATAACGATAAATGCCAGGCGCAGAAAACTTTGTTACATCGATTTCAACCTTAATTTCCTTTTTGGCTTTTTTTTGATTCGTTGAAGCAATCTCTTCAGTGTTGTCCCCAGGTCCAAATGTAATATTGACCGTTCCATCACTATTGGCACCGATAAATTTAACAGCTTCAATGACGCCCCGCTCCACCTTCGGAGTGCTATTTGTAGCATCAATCGCAGTTCCCTGCGCAATACTAAATTTAAACGTTGCATTTGGCACATTGGCATTTTTGTCCATTGTCAGATACTTATACAGCGTCACCGTATTACTGCTGCCTGTTCCATTCGTTCCAGATTCATCTTCCTCCGCCAACGCCTGCAGCCCAACAGTTCCAACCAAAAGCACCACTGCCAGCATCATTGATAATGCTTTCCATACTTTTTTCAAATTTGTTTTCATCATCTTTCCCTTTCCTGCCTCATAAAAAATTGGTTATATTCCCCGTCTTCGAAGAATTGTGATCACTTTGCCATCCAGATTTTGTTTTGAGACTGCCCCGTACTGGCGGCTGTCTTTTGCATTGGTACGGAAATCGCAGAGCAGAAAATAGCTGTCCGCCCCTACGGTATATGGAACTTCAATTTCCAGAGTTTCTCCTGTGGTGGGATAGAAAATTTCTTCCTGCTGGATATTTCCGTTCACCAGAAGCTCCCCGTTTTCACTGAAACTTACAAGATCGCCGCCGGCGGCAACAATCCGTGCCGTATAACGTTCTCCATCCTTTTGAAAAGTCACCACATCACCGATGTGATACTCCTTTTCCAGTCGATAAAAAATCATCAGATCACCGTCTCTCATGCGCGGATACATGGATTCTCCGCGCATGACCGCCATGCCGAACAGCTGTGTAAAAATCAGCCACAATGCGATGATTATCACAAGCAGTTTCACCAGAAGATCCCGAAAGCTTAAAAGAAGCTCTCTGGTTTCCGGAGCGCGGCTTTTTTTAATTTCTGCCTTTTCCGGGCTTATTTGTGTGTTTTGCGGTTTATTTTTCTTAGGCATCTTTCCTCCTCTATTTTTCATCATCGCTCTGTTTCCTGCGACGTTTCTTTTTTACAGAGAAGAAAATCCATGCGCCGCCTGCCAGAAGTACCAGCAGTGCGATCAGCACATACGGAAGAACATCCACGATAATGCCGGTGGGCGGGGTGCTTTCCGCATGATTTGTGCACACAATTGCTTTATCGCTTTGCAGATCATCACATTTTCGATTCCCGGACCAGCTGCACCTGTATCCCTTGACTGAATCGTTCGTTTCCGAAACCTCATAGGTGCAGTGTTTGGGAAGACCTTTCAACGTCAATGCATCTCCGTGCTTTAATTGAAACGTTATTTTACCGTTTGAATCCGCTGTGAGTTTTCCCTTTTCCGATGCCCCTGAAACTGAGTTTTCTCTGGTGTAACTGTAGGTTTCCGTAAGAGGTTTTGCATCCTGTTCTTTCGATTCTTTCAAAAGAATCTCAAAGGTAAATTCTTTATTTCGGTCTCCCATGTTTCCTGTAACCTGCTTACTTACCGTAAGATCATACACTGCAGGATAAAAACCACTGTCATTGTATTTAGACTCATATACGGTCACACCAAGTTCCTGGGCAGTCTTCATATTAATACCGGAAATTATCGTTTTCTCCAGGACTTTTCCATCCTGCGCATATGAGGGAATACCATCGGAATCAACTTCATCCGCGACACCTGTTTTATTCGCTGTAGACGCAAAGTAATCATTAATCCCGGTGCTTCCGCCCTCGAATTGAACTTTGTATGTCCCGGGGAGCAAATCGGTGAAACGGTAACGTCCATTTTCATATACAACAGCCTCACCGCCCAAAATACTGATCTGTTTTCCGGTTTCCACTTCACATACTTTTTTGTTATCCTTATATAAAATCACTTTGATACCGTTTATCCCGGTATTACCATCGTTCTGCTGACCATCTGCATTTGTATCCAGCCAGGCAATTCCTTCCAGAGTCCGCCGCACACTCTGTACCAGTGTGGAGGTAGTAAAATCCTCATTGGAAAGGATGTTCACATATTTTGCAGTCTCTGCTGTAAAAGAAGTATCCGCATTCGGCGTCAGTTTGATTGTCATGTCGATATTGATGCTTCTGCCGTTATCCAAAGGTCCCAGAACAGCCCATGCAGTGGGCATCTGCCCCACAATTCCCGATGCGGTTCCGTCTGACGCAATCTCCACTTTCGTCCATGAACTAATCTCACTTCGGGTTATCACCCCGGTATGATTTGTGGTTCCCTGCGAATTTTCCTGCATTACCAGCCCTTTATATTTGGCATCTGTCGTGTAATACAGTTTTAAGTTGCCCGGAACTCTATTTGCAGCGCTCTGTCCGCTTCCGCAGTATTTGCTTACATTCAGTTTCCAGCTTGTAATTTTATAAGTCGCATTAAAGCTGCTGCCGGAAGTATTTCCGTCATTATTCTGAGGCATTGTGTCAAGCAGCACGATTTGGGGAATCTGTGCCTGAGAATTGTTGTCATAATAGATGGTGTAATCAATCTCTCCATCCGGCTCTACCAGACTCTGTTTTACATATTTTCCGTAGGCACTCGCCCTGCCTCTTGTGGCAACCAGTCCCACTTCAGCATAATTGCCGTCTTTTGCGGTGGGAGTGCGAAAATCTTCCGTTGTTGTGATCTCAACTTTATTTGTAAAATTTGTGGTTCCTATCTTTACATCATTTGCTTCATTTCCCTTATCTCCGATTTCCACGGAATAATGAATCAGATCCACCGTGCCGCCAACCGTCGCATTTTCAATGATCCAGGTTAAAGTAGTTTCGCCTGTCGTCTGATTCTTCTCCACACTGTTTGGTTCCACCTTTTTTCCGTCGGTGATGGTTCCCTTTGTGCCGCCATTTACAGATGTCTGCTGATAGGTTCCTCCAAAATAGCAGGAGCCTGGCACATAGGTCAGATGTTTCGGCAGGATATCCACAATTTTCACAGTGGTTTTCTGATTCAGCTCATCAGGTTTATAACCTTCTGCATATTTCAGTATCGGTTCCAGTGTAAAATCCACAAAGCGCTGATCCGCATCCAGATTAAAGGTAGTTTTTGTGTTTTCTTCCGAATCTTTCTGTTCCAGATACTTATTGATGCGCGCTTTATAATCCAGCACCAGCAAAGTGTCTCCCAAAGTATAGCTGCCGGTATGCTCTTTCTGCGTTGTTCCATCTGTATTGTATACTTTCGGCTGGTATGTGGATGGACTGTTCACCCTATGAGTTCTGCAGGCTTCCAGTTTGTTTTCCAGTTCTCCATTTGTCGGATCATTCTCAAGCATGGAGGGAATTTTATTATATTCTTCAATTGTTTCATTATAATCATTCACCGTCCAGATTCTGGATTCCTCCGTGATGATGAAAGTTCTTCCCGCCAGAGAAGCATCTGCCTTTACTTTTGCATTTTGCGAAAAATAAGTTGTAATATTGCCAAAAGGAAGAGCTTCCACAGTGGTTTTGGGCTCAGCCTCCACCAGAATACCCACAATTTCTCCGTGCTGCTTCGCCTCCGTGATCGTCCTGTAATATTTCAGCGCAAACATATTGGTACGGAGCAGTTCTTCATCATTCGTCCATCCGCTTCCATCAGGTTTCACTGCATAAGCGAACGTATAACTGTAATTGTTTTTGGACATATCATTGGCAGCTGTCTGTTCCTCCAGTTCAATCGCTTCCGGTTCAAATTTCAGAAGCCATTTTGCAGCGCACATTTTATTTCCGTCATCCCCGCCGGTAATTGCATAGCCCCCAAGGGTAAGGCGTATTTTCTGTCCAAGAACAGCCCAGTCATCACCATTCATTGCCATCGTTCCTGCAGTTCCTTCCCCGATGCCCCTTACATCAGTCATGGAACAAGAACCAGGATTACTGTAAAGCAGTCTGTTCTGATAACCGCCCGGCCGTTTTATATTAATTGTTGTAGTAGGTTTATCATCCGTTGTACATCCCTGGTTTGAATTATCCTCCACAATTTTCAAAGACTGATTGCTGACAGAGGTTGCCCGCAGATTCACGACCTCCGCTTTCATTTCAAAAGAACCATCATCTGCAGAATCAAACTGTTCATAGGCACCGTCTTTTGAAAAATCATCTAAAACACTTTTTCCTGTTTTACTATTAGAAAAAGGCTGCACAAGATGAAGTTCGCCGGCAGAAAAACATCCGATATTCCTGATTCCGGCTTCTTTATTGTAAAAAGTCGCCTCACTTGTGCTTTCCGATGAGCCTACACAGGGGAATTCCCCGTTAAACAGATATCCCGATACAGTGACATGGATCACATTTCCTTCCTGCGTTGCTTTCCAGGTACCGCCGTTATAGCAACTGCTGTCGGGATTTCCAAGCTTATTATGAGGCGTTTTGCTGCCAAATGCATCGGTATAAGTAGTCATGGCAACATTGCGGCCATCCTGCTGCGTTGATCCGCTCTTATGCGCATCAAAGCTCCACACCAGCGGTGTGTAATCCTGTGTCACGTCAGTTTGTGTTCCTTTGGTGCTTCCGCTGTTTGGCGTGAATTTTGAAGTCAGCTTTATGTCAAAAGTAATATCCCCCTGAGGATATTCGATTCCTTTCAGCTTTTTTTCTGCACTGTCATTATAAAGCTGTAACGTAATTCCATAGGAGGTACTGCGACCTTCCACATCTTTCGCTGCTTTATTCAGCGCCAGCGCATTCCCCGTGCCGTCAAAATCGAAATTCATTTTTACCTGAACGTTGTTGCCTTTTGTCAGCTTTACGTTATATTTCGGCGCAGCGCTGACCGTCACCCTGTCCGGAGTAATACTTTTCTTTTCTGTTCTGTTATGTTCACTGCATTCACCATCCCAGGTACCATATTCCATCGCAGCGCTGAAAACGGGAGACAAGGTATCCCCATTTTTCATTCCCTTGATTTTGATGGTTACGTTTTCACCGAATTCACCCGGAACCACAATCTTGTTATTTTCAGCGGGCAGCAAATGTTTGTAGCAGGTTAATACCTGACAGGATACTGTCTTTTCATCAATCGTTCGGTTCTCCGTTGTGACTGACCACTTGTATCCGGATGCCGTATCCATCCACCCCATAGCACCGGTATCAAATTCCGCCTGATCTTTGGTTAAAGGCAGTACAAATTCCAGTTTTACCCGAGCTTCGCTGAAATGCTGGCTGTCATAAGCCTCCATCGTCACATTGAAGTTATATGTTACGGTATCAAAAGTGCGTACAATGTTATTATTTTCATCTTTATCATTTCCAGGCTCATTATCTTCATCCCACGGCGATGTACCGGTCGACCAGCCAGCAATTGTTAAAGCTGAGACATACGCCTCATCCGATGTCATTGCCGGGAAATCCCCTACATTCTCTCCCAGATCAGCAGCGCTCCACAGCCACTCCAGATCCATCAGCTTCTCTGCATTGGTCACATTCAGCTGCAGGATTTCTCCCAGCTTGTCATAAGCTTTCCAGGCTTTGACCGCCTGCTTTTTTACCTGAGTCAAATATTCGGTCAGGCCGTCTTCATCTTCGGCATCCTCATATTCTGCAATCTTTGCTTCAATTTCTTCACTTGTAGGAAGGGCATCGATCAGGTCAATCACTTCTTTGATCTGCTCCTGCTCTTCTGCGGTCAGCTCTCTTCCCAGATAGCATTCTGCAGTATGTTTATGCTCTTCCAGACCGCAGAGAATACCAAGGGGCTTAAAGCAGTCTTCGGTATGAACATGCTCTGCTGCGGCCAGTTGTCCACAGATCAGAATTTCACCGTCATAACAGTTCTCGCCATGTTCGTGTGCGGCTTCTTCTGCCAGTTCACAGACCAGTTTGCGTTCCTGATCGGGTTCCGGAGCAGATTCCGACTCTTTTATCTCTTCTTCGGATCCTTCTTCCCCTGAAGATTCCGATTCTTTCGATTCATCCGCTGCATCACTTTCTTCACCGGATTCCTCCTGATTTGTGTCTTCGCAAATCAGCTTCTTTGCATAACAGCTGTCACTATGAACGTGATCTTCTTCCAATTCACATATCAGTTCTCTGTTTTCTTCGTAACAGCTTTTATCATGGGTATGGCCTTCGCTTTCCTCCAGCCCACAGGAAGGTTCTGTTTCTTTGACATAACATTCTTCCGTATGACTGTGCGCTTCGGCCTCTTTCTCTTCACAGATCAGCCGCTGTTGTGTCCTGTAGCAGCCTTCCGAGTGGGTATGACCCTCGCTGGCCTCCAGAGTGCAGGTCAGTTTCTGTTCTTCTGTGTAGCAGCCATCATCATGAGAATGTTCTTCATTCTCTTCCAGCGCACAGGTCAAAGATTTCTCTGTGGTATAACAGTTGTCTTCATGCGCATGGCCTGCTTTTTCTTCCAGAGTGCATTCCAGAATCTGGTCCGATACATAGCAGGCATCATCATGGATATGGCCCTCGGTTTCCTCCAGCCCACAGATCAGCTTATCTTTAAAACAGCCTTCTGTATGCGTATGTCCCTCTGTCTCCGCTTTTCCACAGATCAGCTTTTCGCCGGAGACTACATAGCATTCTTCTCCATGATGATGATTTTCTTCCATCTCACAGATGAGTTCTCCCGGCCCTTCCTCGTAGCAGGCATCTGTATGGACATGTGTCTCTTCGGATTGCGAACTTTCTGCCGCTTGACTTTCTTCGGATTCTCTGCTTTCTGCATCTTCTTTTTCTTCGTCTTCGTTAGAGTCCGACTCAGCAGCTTCATAACATTCCTCTGTATGAACATGCCCCTGCCGCTCCGTCAGCGTACAGCGAAGTTCTCCATCACTGTCATAACAGATTTCCGTATGTGTATGCAGCACATAATCTGCCAGCCCGCAAATCACATTTCCGCTCTCGTCATAACAGCCCTCTTCATGCTCATGGACACCGAGATTTTCCAAAGAACATAAGGTTCCTCTCACTGCCTCATCCACGGTCGGGTCGAAGCAGTCCTGTGTATGCTCATGTTCAACAAGTCCGCAAAATACTTTCTTTTCTTCTGTTCCCATCGCAATTGCGGACTGCAGCGGCGCACAGTTTGTAATAATTAAAACTGCCGCGACAGCTGTCGCCACTACGCTTTTCCAATTGTATTTTCTGTTTTTCCTTACAGCCTGCTGTTTCAATAACTTATGCTGCACTGTTTAACGCTCCTTTCAATCTCCGTTACATTTAATACACCACTAAAAGCCGGATATATTTCTCTATCCAGCTGTTTTTCTCCTCTTCCTTTGTACCGACTTTATAGCTTATGTATAACAAAAACTTCTTCTTTTTCAGGATAATACGCTCTCTATAAAAAATCAAGCAATCTGTAGTGAAAATTCTTACGAATTTCGTGCTAATTGTACCGGTCTGTCCTTTCAATGTGATTCAGGTAAAGTAAACCGTCACAGCAGTTTGTTCAGCAGTGACGATTCTTGTATAATATGCTTTCGTGTGATAAGATACAAATCAAAGCTGTTATGGAGAATCCAGACCTTGACAGAAACCAAATTCTGCAAATGCAGAGAAAAATGTTAGTGGTAAAAAAAGAGCGCATGGAGCGTTTGATTGCCAGTATTGATGAAATTCTGAAAGGAGACAATAGGATGGACTTTACGTTATTTGATGAAACGGAAATTCATACCATGTATGACAGCATGATGGAAAATATGAATGATGAACAGAAGAAAATATTTATTGAGCGTTACGGCAGCTTAGACGCATTTAAGGAACACTTCTTAAAAAATGCCGTTTCCGAAAAGGTTCAAAAGAGTTTTGCAAAAGTTGTTGAATGGTATGGAAGCAAGGAAGCAGCACTGGAAGCTGCAATCATAGCATTCTGCTATGTAGTGCTTACAACGATAAAATCCAAGCTGCAAGATGCAGCTTGGATTTAACTGTTTTATGACTACCCAACAAACCGGCAGGTCTTCTCCTTTTACCTTTATGTTACTGTTTCCATTACGATCTGCGGCGTTTCTTTTTCACGGAAAAGAAAATCCATGTTCCGCCGGTCAGAAGGACAAGCAGGGCCATCAACGCATAGGGTAATACATCCACGATGATACCGGTGGGCGGGGTTGCCTGTCGTATATTGGTAAATTTTACCTCGTGATTACTTTTCACACCAGTGCACGCATCCTCACCTGTTTTTGAAGTCACATACCCCTCGCTGGTATAGTCAGATTCCTCAACCTTATAAGAACAGTACTTGGGCAGACCTTTTATTGTGATTGACTGTCCATGTTTGAGGTAAACGGTCGCTTCTCCCTGCGTATTCAGAGAAATCGCTCCGCCATCCGTATCTTCCTTTCCATCTATCATACTGGAACCGGTATAGGTGAATGTTCCTGTCAGGGGAGCATTCTTACTGTCCGTAAGTGTAATCACAAAGGCAAAGGCCTGATTTCGGTCTCCCAGGTTGCCCTCCACCGTTTTGCTGACAGTCAGGTCATAAACCGCATCATAAAAGCCGCTGTCATGATACTTGGATTCTCCGGTTCCTGAAGTCAGCTCTTTTGCTTCTTTTAGAACAATTCCCCGGATCATGGTGCATTCAAGATCCGCATTATCCGTATAAACCGCAATTCCGTCTGAATCCAGCGAATCATCTAAGATGTTGTTTGCAGGCGATGCCATATAGTCCTTAATTGCCTTGGTGCCGCCTGTAAATTTCACCGCATAGGTTCCCGCAGGCAGGTCTGTAAACCGGTACCGTCCTGCTTCATAATCTGCAGCAGCGGTGCTGTTCTGCGCCTGAACGCTGATCTGTTTTCCGGTCTCAATGATGATCTGCGTCTGAGAATTCGGATAGCAATATGCCTCATAGTCCTCTGCCTTGGATGAATCACCATTTGTTTTCAGCTTCCACAGAGATACCGAAATGCCGGAAATTCTGCTTTCTCTGTCCTCCTGTTTTCCATTGGCATTCACATCATTCCAGGCCAGGCCTTCCAGCGTGCGGTTCACCACCTGGGTCTGGGCAGAAGAAACCAGAGATTCCTGAGACAGGTAGTTGACCAGCTTATCCTGGGCCTCACCCTCAGCAAGCGCAAACGTGATATGCATTTTCAGAGTCTTATTTTCCGGCAGATCTCCCACTGCAACAATGGCTGTAATCTGACTGGTCTGATCCACTTCTGCCGGAAAGGCTTTTCCCCCTGTGGTTTTAAACAAACCATAGGGCCGTCCGCTTTCCGTATTTGCACCGTCAGACAGTATCAGTTCTTTCCATTTGTCATTGTTTGCAAAATCCGTTTTGGCGGCAATCAGGCTCGCACTGGAACAGCCTTTATAGGCTTCATCGCTGGTATAATAAAATTGAAAATCAGCAAGCAGCGTATCCGAGTTTGCGTCAGAGTCCAGCGTTCCTGCTGAAAATTCCGTAATCCTCAACGCTCCATGGAAAGCGGTTCCGTTGACTCCATTGCATGGGATTGATTCCACAATCACCGCATTTTCTTTGGTAGTGCTGGAGTTGTTGCCGATATTCATGGTGAATCCCATAGGATCCCACCAGTTCACCAGCAGCTGATCCGCAAGCTTTGACAATGACAGCGCGCCGGATTTCTGAATCTGAATTCCATATTGTGCCACATTTCCGTATTCCGTCTTAAATTCCCGCTTTGCTTCCCCGTCAGACCATACTTTTACCGTGTTGGTCAAAAGCTGCTGGTGCTGCACGTCTGTCGTTTCATCTCCCGGCGTACCGATGGTACAGGAAAATCGAATCGGCTCTGTCCATTCCGGGGTGTTGGCATTCACAGTGACAGGAAAACTCCAGCGTATCGTAGTCGTTCCATCCTCATTGACTGTCAGCTCTTCCTGCAACAGATAATTTCCTTCTGCGTCTTTCCCATCCCGTTCCTGAATACCGCCGGTTATGGTTCCCTGCTTCTGATGCAGAGGATCCTGTTCATAGCTTCCGCCCAGGTAGGCGGAACCGTTGATATAGGTCAGTCCTTTGGGCAGCGTATCTTCCACGTGAACCACCGTTTCCAGCGTTCCGGCGCCGGATACACCTTCTCCCAGCGTTCTGGAAATCTTCGGGTAGAGAACAAAGTCTACCGTTCTCTGATTCTGGTTCATGTCATAAACCTTTTTCGCGGTGGAGGCCCCTTTTTCTTTCTGCGCCGTTGATTTGGTAATCGTTGTTTCATAAGGAACTACCAGACAGGAGTCCTGGTAGGCATTCGCGCCTGTTCCGGGATGATAACCGTTTTCATCATAGGTTGCTTTACTGCAGGTTCTGCTGCCGCCGGTATCTTCCAGATATTCCCTTCCCGTGTCCGTAATCTTGCCGGTGCCGTTGGTACAATAGTAGTCATGGCGCCAGAAGGGCTGAGGATAGTCTTCTGTAAAAAGATGCTCTCCATCCAGCATCGTCTGACTTTGCGTCTGACGGGAGGGAAAAACTTTTGTCATATACTCCAGATACTGGGAATCCGTCAGCTGCTCTGCTGAGGTTTTATAATATGCAGCCACCAGATTCTGCACGTCTTTTTTGCGCCATGCATAATTGCACTGGGTTGTCATGTAAACCTGATTCGGCGGACAGTCCTTTTTGATATGGCCGTAAAGATAAAGCATGACATTATGACCGCCGGGTCTTTGTACTCCTCGCCATTCCGCCAGCGCACCGACACAAACCGCGCCCGCATTCTTTAAGTCTTCCAGCGTTGTATAATAGACCAGGTCATCCTCTGTGGCCTTTTTCATTTCTTCGTCATTCGTCCAGCCGGTCTTATCCGGCTTTGCCGCCCACAGAAGCCTCCATGAACTTCCATTGATCAGATAACTGGTATTATTGAACTTATATCCAACGCTACTTCCGTCTCCGTCAGGTTCAAAAAACTCGTCATCAAACTTGACAAGGGTATCAAAGCCAACCGCCAGATATTCTCCATCGTTATCCCGATACGCGGTGTGTGTACGGATGGTAACGCCCTGACCGGCTGTTGCCCAGTCATTATCCGTTCTGGCGGCGCCTTCGGTCAGCGCATCATCCCAGGAAGCCGGTTTGTTTTTCAAATAGGCGATATAAGCATCTATGGAACCCGGATTTTTCACATATTTACCGAAGCTTTCGCTGTCATCTGTCGTAATCGTCTGGGTGGTGACAGAAGTGCCGCTTTCGGAAGTCATGGAAAAATCAGAAATACTGATTTCGGTGAAGAACTGTCCTTCCACTCCATAGGCATTCACTATATAGTTTTTGTCTTCGCCCGTGCTGTTATAGGGCTGAACCACCCACAGCTCGGCCGCAGAAAATACCGCTCTTTCAATATCCCACCAGTTATCGACCTTACCCGGATTGTAATACAGCGTGCTGCTGGTGGTGCCGTCTACATAAGTCTGCGGGAACTGGGATGTATCAATCTTAAAATCCTTAACCGTAACCTGATAGGTTCCCGGCTGACCGCTCACTGCCTCAAAGCTCCAGCTGCCGCCGTCCGCGCAGCTTTTGTAAGCCGAATTGGCAACCAGTTTGTTGTATGGAACCATCAATGCAGACTTGTTGTAAGCGTCCACCTTACGTCCGTCAGGGTTGTCACCGTTTCCGCTGCTGTTTCCCCCTGCACTGTAAAGCAGCGCCTGATAGTTTTTATCAATTTCGGGGTCTGTTGTCCCGGTCGCGGGTTTATAATAGGAAGATAATTTCAGGGTAAACTTGATGGGATGCTTTGTGGAAGGCAGCTCCACTCCCCGCAGTCCCTGGCCCGACTTTCCTCTGATTTCAACCAGAAGTCCGCTGGCTGTGAGGCGTCCATACTGTGAGCCCATTCCGTAGTTAACAGCATTTGCGCTGCCGGTATTAAAATCATAGGTTCCGATCACCGTATTCTGCGCATTTTTGCATTCCACGACTGCAACGTTGTAAAGAGGCGCGGCGGAAATTGTAATATCCGGCGCGGTTATGGTGCTGTATTCCTGTCCGTGCTCCGTTTCATCTGTATCTTTTCCGGTGCAGCTGTGTTTGCTGTCTGTGACAATAGACTGAGGGATTCCGTCTGCATAGGTGGTTCCCACATCATTATATTCCAGCCAAAGCGTGAACTTGGGCACCATTTTTTCTTCATTCTGCATCCGCAGAGCGCGAATCACAACGCTGAGTTCATTCTGACTGGCGCCGATAGCCGCCGGGTTATCTTCATTTGGCACCAGCAGAAAGCTGCCCCGAAGCACCTGTCCCACCTTATCAACCGTTTTTTTCTCCCACTTGATTTCCTGGGAAGATTCCAGCCAGAGCATGCTGCCGGTTTCAAACTGCGCTTCTTCTTCCGAAAGAGGCAGGATGAATTCAAAATAAACCCGGCCCTGTTTGTATCCGGAAATGTTCTGGTCAATAACTTCCTGGCGCAGGCTCGTATAATATTCAATTGTATAAGTTGCCGTGTCAAAGGTGCGCAGAATCAAATCATCCGCAGAGGTATCATTTCCTGCGCCTTCTGTTGCATCAAAAGGAGAGGTTCCCGTCTTGATCGCAGATTTTCCTGAAACTGTTTTGATCTGTACATCGCGCAGATAAGCGTAATCACCGTCCAGAGACTCTTTTATGACAGATGCATCATTCTCCTCTTCCTCCAGCGCTGCACTGCTCCAGAGCCATTCCAATTCCATCAGCTTATCGGAATTGGTCACATTCAGCTGCAGGATCTTGCCCAGCTTATCATACGCTTTCCACGCTTTGACCGTCTGCTTTTTTACCTGAGTCAGATATTCGGTCAGGCCGTCTTCATCCTCGGCATCCTCATATTCTGCAATCCTCGCTTCGATTTCCTCACTGGCGGGAAGGGCATCAATTAAGTCAATCACCTCATCGATTTGCTTGTGTTCCTCTTCGGTGAGTTCTCTTCCCAGATAGCACTCTGCACTGTGGGTATGTTCTTTAAGCTCACAGGTCAGTTTTTTGCTCGAAAAGCAGGATTCCTCATGCTGATGGGTTATGATTTCGGTCTGCTCGCAGATCAGCATTTCCCCCTCATAGCAGTCTTTCGTATGTTCATGCGCAATGATCTCTTCTTTGCCGCAGATCAGAATTTTTTCTTCGCTTTCCGGCAGGCTTTCATTCTCACTTGGCTGTTCTTCGCTGCTTTCCGGCAGGCTTTCTTCTTCGCCTGGCTGTTCTTCACTGCTTTCCGGCAGTTTTTGCTGTTCATCAGAAAAGAATGCATTGCCTTCTGACTGGGCTTCTGCTTCCTGTTGGCAAATCAGCTTCTTTCCATAACAGTCATCGCTGTGCGTGTGGCCTTCTGCTTCCTCTAACTCACAGTTCAAAACATCGTAATCCACCCCATAGCAATCCGCCGTGTGCGCATGGGAGCTTTCCGGCGAGGGGATACTTTCGCTTTCCGAAGAGGCTGTGCTTTCCGGAGCACTTTCGTTTTCCGGCGCGCCTGCGCTTTCCGGAGCACTTTCGTTTTCCGGCGCACCTGTGCTTTCCGGAGTACTTCCGCTTTCCGACGCGCCTATGCTTTCCGGAGTACTTTCGCTTTCCGGAAAGCTTTCAGACTGCGAAGCTTCCTGTTCAGAGGCGGACTGATTTTCTCTGTCTTCGTTAGTGTCTTTTCTAATCTCATAACAGGCCTCTGTGTGTATATGTTCTTCCTTTTCTTCCAGCGTGCAGCGAAGCTGCCCTGCCTCATCAAAACAGAGTTCATCATGAGTATGCAGCACATCGCCGCTCACTTCGCATGTTTGGCTCTCTTTTGTACTGTAGCAGCTGTCATCATGTATGTGTTCCGTATAGCCGCACAGCACCGCCTGATCTATCTCGGATACATCCTGTTCTATTGCCTGCACGCCCTGTCCCATCGCAGACACCGGCTGCGTCGGCGCACTGTTTAAAAAAATCAGAACCGATGCCATTAATCCGGCAGCTATTCCTTTCCAGCTGTGTTTCTTTCTTTTCTGTGATTTCACTTCATTTGGCAGCACGTTCATATCCTCCTGCAAACTCCATCCAATTCCAGCACTAAAAGCCGGATGATATATCTCACCCAGCGGCATATGATTACAATAAATATGTTCTTTTTCAAAGTATAATACATGTATTTTTAATGTCAAGATCCGTACATAAGGAATTTCACTGCTGTTACCCGGGCAGGCAACAATTTCACCTTCTATGATTTCGGGCAGGTTCCACAGAAATTACCGGCAAATATGATTCATCCTTCCCGGTTATAAAAAACTTGGGGAGTCCGGTATATGGGGTACTATTATAATTGCCAGTCCCAGGGCATATACAGATTTTTTCTTCTAAAATACCCCCAAATAGCGTGTTTTGCCAGGATTCGATGGCTTCTGGGGGTATATAGGTTCAAACTTCTCAGAATTGCCCCGTATTTACACGCTTTCCGGGGTATTTTCGGAATATTCGCTTCCATATACCCTCATCCCTGTATTATTTAATGATATTTAAAGGAAATCGGGGTATTTTCGGCAGTTTCAATCGTATATACCCCGGCAGTTAAACTGGCCAAACAAAAGGCTGAAGCTGTTACCCGGGCAGTACGTGTGTATTCTGAATTATTGTTTTTCAGTTTCTTTATGAACGTGGGAAGCGACCTCTGGTGCTGCTTGCCCGGCTTTTATGAGCCGAAAGCGCAAAAATACTCTGTAAAACCTTAAATTCAGGGCATCACAGCACCGTGAAATTGAAAAATCACTTTATGAAAGCACGATTTTTCCATCACAACGGTTTACTTTATGAACAAAATATATTAAAATGATGCTGAAAAAATTTTTAAAGGAGATGTAGTTATGAAAATTTCATCATTACAGAAAGCCAGATATGAGTATACACCAAAACTTCCTGGAATGCTGAGAAACGGCATTGCAGATATTTGTGTTAATGAAGGTGCAGAAACTCAGAGTGTAGCTGATCAGGAAAAAATCAAAGCTCTTTTTCCCAATACTTATGGTAAAAAGGAAATCACTTTCCAGAAAGGGCAGAACACTTCCGAGGCGAAAAAGCAGGTGGTAGGTGTTATCCTTTCCGGCGGACAGGCTCCCGGCGGACACAACGTTATCTGTGGATTATATGATGCTTTAAAAGCAACAAACAAAGAAAACGTTCTTTACGGTTTCAAGGGCGGCCCCAGCGGACTGATCGAAGATGATTACATCATTTTTGATGACGAATATATCGACCAGTACAGAAATACAGGCGGCTTTGACATTATCGGCTCCGGCAGAACAAAGCTTGAAACAAACGAACAGTTCGCTATCGTTGCTGAAGTATGTAAGAAACATGGCATTACAGCAATCGTTATCATCGGCGGTGATGACTCCAATACCAACGCTGCTGTTCTTGCAGAATACTTTGCAGCTCACAACACAGGTGTTCAGGTAATCGGATGCCCTAAAACAATCGATGGCGACTTAAAGAACGAAGATATCGAATGTTCTTTCGGTTTCGATACCGCAACAAAGACCTACAGCGAAATTATCGGAAACATCGAAAGAGATGCAAACTCCGCTAAGAAATACTGGCACTTTGTTAAGGTTATGGGACGCAGCGCTTCTCACGTAGCTCTGGAATGTGCGCTTGAGACACAGCCCAACATCTGCCTGATTTCTGAAGAAGTTGCAGAAAAGAAAATGTCTCTTTCTCAGATCGCTGATTACATCGCAGATTCTGTAGAAAAGAGAGCCGCTAACGGAATGAACTTCGGTGTTGCAATCATCCCCGAAGGTGTTGTTGAATTCGTTCCCGAATTCTCCGTATTAATTCAGGAGATCAACGAACTCCTTGCAGGAAGCAAAGCGGATGCTTTCAATGCACTTCCTACCTGGAAAGAAAAATACGCATTCATTGAAAACGGTTTAACCAAAGAGTCCATGGATGTATTCGCAATCCTTCCTGAAGCAATTCAGCAGCAGTTATTCCTGGAAAGAGATCCTCACGGAAACGTACAGGTTTCTCTGATTGAGTCTGAGAAATTATTCTCTGCTCTTGTAAAAGACAAGCTGGCAGCAAGAAAAGCAGCAGGCACATATAAGGGTAAATTCAGTGCACTTCATCACTTCTTAGGATATGAAGGAAGATGCGCTTTCCCTTCCAACTTCGATGCTGACTACTGCTACTCCTTAGGATACAATGCATTCATGCTGATTCAGTATGGTTACAATGGTTATCTGTCCAAGATCTCCAACCTGTCTCAGCCGGCAAGCGAATGGGTTGCAGGCGGTATGCCCATCACCAAGATGATGAACATCGAAAGAAGACATGGCGAAGATAAGCCGGTTATCAAAAAAGCTCTCGTTGAACTGGAAGGAAAGCCTTTCAAATTCTTCGAAGCTCACCGTGAAGAGTGGGCAGTTGACACCTGCTTCGTATATCCGGGTGCAATTCAGTACTACGGCCCTGCAGAAGTTTGTGATCTCACAACTGTAACTCTTGCTCTTGAGCAGGCAAAATAAATTGTCCTATCAAAAATCAGGGTAAATATTTTTGAGGCACAGGAATTTAATTCCTGTGCCTCTTTCATGTTGTACAGCTTTTCTCAATAGGAATACTGACTGTTATACAGCTGCGCATAAAAACCGTTTTGTTTTAAAAGTGTTTCATGATTGCCCTGCTCGATAATATGTCCGTCTTTCATGACAAGAATGATATCAGCGCTGCGGATGGTAGAAAGTCGGTGCGCTACGATGAAGCTTGTGCGGCCCTCCATCAGTTTGGCAAATGCATTCTGTATCTTGATTTCCGTTCGGGTATCAATGGAGGACGTTGCTTCGTCCAGAATCAGCATAGGCGGTCTGCACAGCATCAGTCGGGTGATGCACAGAAGCTGTTTCTGTCCCTGAGAGAGGCTGCCGCCGTCTTCTCCGATCACGGTGTCATAGCCGTGGGGCAGTCGTTTGATAAAACTGTGAGCGTGACAGGCCTTTGCCGCTGCAATCACCTCTTCGTCCGTAGCATCCGGTTTGCCGATTACGATATTTTCCCGAATGGTTCCGGCACGCAGCCAGGTTTCCTGAAGTACCATGCCGTAGCCGGCCCGCAGGCTTTTTCGGGTCAATTCCCGGATATCCACATCTTCTACCTTCACGGCGCCGGAATTGACATCGTAAAAACGCATCAGCAGATTGATTATTGTGGTTTTTCCACAGCCGGTGGGGCCTACAATGGCAACCCGCTGGCCGGGCTTTACGGAAAGATTGAAATTCTCAATCAGCCTCTGCTGTTTCGTATAAGAGAAGTCCACGTTTTCCAGTTCCACCTGTCCTTTGATGTTGTTAAGGACTACTGCATTCTCTGCCTCCGGCGTCTGAGGTGTTTCTTCAATCAGCTCAAAGACCCGGCCCGCACAGGCAATGGCATTCTGCAGTTCTGTCACGACACCGGAAATTTCATTAAAGGGCTTGGTGTACTGGTTTGCATAACTTAAAAAACAGGACAGCTGTCCCACGCTCAGATGCCCGCTGATCGCTGCCAGGGCACCGGTGATTCCCACGCCTGCATATACCAGACTGTTGACGAAACGGGTGGCAGGATTGGTGATGGATGAAAAGAAAATCGCCTGCAGGGAATATTTCTGCAGTCTTCCATTGATTTCATCAAATTTTTCCAGCGCCTCATCCTCATGAGAAAAAGCCTGAACCACCTTCTGATTTCCGATCATTTCATCGATCAAACCGGTCTGCTCTCCTCTGGCTTCCGACTGGAGTTTGAACATGGTGAAGGTCTTTTTTGCAATGAAGGAGGCTACAAATAAAGAAACCGGTGTTACAAAGAGCACCACCATTGTGATCGCCACGTTGATGCTGAGCATAAAGCACAGCGTTCCCAGAATGGTAATCACACCCGAAAACAGCTGGGTAAAGCCCATCAGAAGGCCGTCCGCAAACTGGTCCACATCGGCGATCACACGGCTGACAATTTCACCGTGAGAACGCCCGTCAATATATTTCAACGGCAGAATCTCGATCTTTTTGAAAGCTTCATTCCGGATGTCACGTACAATCTGATATGTCATCTTGTTATTGATCACGTTCATGAGCCACTGTGCCAGCGCGGTAACGGCGATCACCAGCCCCATTTTTTTCAGAATGGAATACAGAGACGTAAAGTCCACTTTTCCAGGGCCCAGAATATAATCCACCGCATCACCGGTCAGCAGCGGAAAATACAGCGTGGAAGCTACCGTTACCGTTGCAAGCAGTACGGAAAGAATGAGCAAAAACCGATAAGGCTTCATATAGCGCAGCACTTTTTTGAGCGTCTGCATCTGTTTGGAATCCATTTTTTTCGCCATTTATTTTGCCTCCTTTCTTCCGTTTGCATTATGTTTTGCAGTTCCATCGCCATCCGCTTTGCTTTGTTCAAACTGGGAATAATAAATTTCCTGATAAACAGGACAGCTGTCAAGCAGCTCCTGATGGGTGCCCAACCCTGCTACATTTCCGTCATCCAGCACCACAATCTGATCCGCATGCTGAATGGATGAAGTCCTCTGGGATACGATAAAAATGATGGGGCTATCTTCCATTTCCCGAAGTGCCCGGCGAAGCGCCGCATCCGTTGCGAAATCCAGCGCGGATGCACTGTCATCCAAAATCAGAATTTCCGGCCTGCGGGTCAGGGCTCTAGCAATGGTAAGGCGCTGTCTCTGACCGCCGGAAAGATTCTTGCCGCCCTGAGCGATTTTAAACTGCAGCCTGCCATCCTTCTTTTCCACAAACTCTTTTGCCTGGGAAATTTCGAGCGCCTTCCACATTTCTTCCTCCGTGGCATCCTCTTTTCCCCAGCGCAGGTTATCCGCTACCGTTCCGGCAAAGAGCACCGCTTTCTGCGGTACAATACCGATCTTCTCACGCAGCTTCTCCACATCGTATTCTTTTACATTTTTGCCGTTGATCAAAACACTGCCTTTTGTGACATCATAAAAACGGGGAATCAAATTCACAAGGCTTGACTTTCCGGAACCTGTTCCTCCGATGATGCCGATTGTCTGCCCTGCTTTTGCCTGAAAGCTGATATCCGTCAGAGATTCCTGTCCCGCTCCTGCGTAAGTGAGGCCAACATGATCAAACTCTACCGAACATTCTCCTGCAACATCCTGCACGCCCCCTATCAGGCTGTTTTCCATTTCCATAACATTCTGAATGCGATTGCCGCAGGCGATCGCCTTGGTCACGGTGATGATCAGATTGGCCAGCTTCACCAGTTCCACCAGAATCTGGGACATATAGTTTACCAGAGCCACCACCTGCCCCTGAGTCAGCACGCCAAAATCCACCCGGATGGCACCGGTATATAACAGCACCACGATGGCACAGTTTACAATCACATATGTAACAGGATTCATGAGGCCGGAAATTCTGCCGACAAACTTCTGAAGGTCGGTCAAGGTCTCATTTTCTTTCTGAAAATGATTCCACTCCTCCTCTTCTTTGTTAAATGCGCGGATGACCCGTACACCGGTCAGATTTTCCCGGGTCAGGCCCAGCACCTTATCCAGCGCTGCCTGCACCTTTTTATACATGGGCATGGTCCACAGCATGATGCCGAAAACCACGATGGACAAAAGAGGAATTGTCACCACAAAGGTCCATGCGGCTTTCACATCCACGGTAAAAGCCATGATCATCGCACCGAATACGATGAAAGGTGACCGCAGAAAAAGGCGGAGCACCAGATTCACGCCGGACTGCACCTGATTGATATCGCTGGTCATCCGGGTAATCAGCGTAGAGGTTCCCACAGTATCCATTTCCGTATAGGACAGGCTCTGAATGTGCTCAAAAAGCGCATGTCTTAACTTCGTGGAGAATCCCGTTGCCGCCTTTGCGGCAAAAAACTGTGCTGTAATGGAACACACCAGACCGATCATCGCAAGAGCGATCAGAATCGCGCTCATCTTAAATACATATCCCCGATCCTGATTTGCAATGCCGGTATCGATGATCGCCGCCATAACCAACGGCACAAACAGTTCAAACAGCGCTTCCAGCATTTTAAAAAGCGGAGCAAGAACGGTTTCTTTTTCATATCCTTTCAGATATTTGAGCAGTTTTTTCATTTTGCTTCTCCTTAAAGTCACTTAATATCTCTTTCAATTCCAACAGAGAACGAATTTCATAGTCCGGCACAGGCCCGGTACGGTTTTCTATGCCGTCCGGATTAAACCAGCAGCTGTCAATTCCTGCATTGACAGCCCCCCGGATATCCGATGTCAGAGAATCCCCCATCCACCGGACTCAAAAGGGCGGCTTTGCGCCGCCCCATTATAAACCGTTTTGTACCGCTCAGAGCACTGTTTCATCCACCGAAATACTGCTTCAGATTTCAATTGTATACCTGGCTTCGAACTGGTCTGATGCGGCCAGGGCATTGCCCCATTCTCTTTCTTCCAGAGTGCCCTTAAAATCCTCATGATCACATCTGCCATACCAGGGTTCAATACAGATAAAAGGCGCTTCCTTGTGCGGCACGGACCATATGCCGAACAACGGCGCATCAAATGTCACGGTAACATAAGGCTTCTTATCCGGCGTGCAGAGACTGACCTGCTGTGCCTGATGCTTCTCAACCACAAGTGCATCATTATCAAACAGATCTTTTGTAATCCTGAGCATGCCGTCTTTTAGCGGATAGGTTTTCATTTCATCAGTGGCCAGACCTCCGTCTCCCAGCATGCGGCTCACCACCTGATCTTTTGCATCGAAAGCGATATAATATTCTTCCTGCCTGTCCTCATTTTTGATAGGACATAAAAATGCAGGATGACCTCCAATGGAAAAGTACATGGTCTCTTTTCCAGTGTTGATTACTTTCCAGTATACATTTACCTTTCTGCCCTCCAGCCGATATCCGATTTCCAGACGGAAAGGGAAGGGGTACTTGCTCAAGGTCTCTGCATTGGAATTTAAGCCAAACCATACTTCATTCTGAGTCAGGGAGATTAAATCAAACTCCATATCTCTGGCAAAGCCGTGCTGAGGCAGACTGTAAACCCGTCCGTTATAACGCACTTCCTTATTCTTATAATTACCTACCAGCGGAAACAGCACAGGTGATGTTCTTTTCCAATACAGCGGATTGGCATTCCACAAATATTCCTGCCTTGTCCTGCAGTCTTTCAAAGAACGAAGTTCGGCACCATGCGCCGTAACCATAACCGCAAGATCGCTGTTTTTAATTGTATACATTCGCATATCTTACTCTCCTCTCAGATTTGGTCCCCTCATGCGCGTTTCGCATCCACTCTTGTACTAAGTATACTCTTTCGATCGAAAAAAAACAAGAATAAAGGCCAGATGCCCTATCATGGCACCCAGACAGTTCAGGAGTATATCGTCTACATCAAATGCACCGTAAGCGGTGATGAGCTGAAACACTTCTATCCCGCAAACCAGCAGAAAGGCATTAATCAGCATCACCCACCAATGCCTGCTTTCCTTCTGAAAAAAAGGCAACAAAAATCCAAGGGGGACAAAACACAGCACATTTCCAAACAGATTTTCAAAACTGTTCAGCCGTCCCCAATATCGAATGTACATTTTTATCGTTTTAAACAAAGTAAAGTTTGCTGTATCCAGCCCTTCCAGAATGACCCCTTTTTCCCAGCTGCGGGTGATCTCAATCAACTGGGAGAGCGAAGGCTTAAACACGATCACTTTCAGTAAAATCAGAAAATATATCAGAAACACTGCCCAGAGAATCCGCTTTGTCTTACCCCCCTCTTCATCCCTGCAATGAAGACAGTGTTTCAGAGCATCACAGATTTTCATCAATAATATACCCTCATAAGCGCCAGTCCGCAGGCGGGTGCCAAAGGTCCGGCAAGTTGTCTGTCACAGGCCAAAAGAAGCTGTTCCATCTCCTCTGCATTTCGCTTTCCAAGTCCGACTTCCACAAGCGTTCCCGTCAGAATCCGGACCATATGAAACAAAAATCCATCTCCCGTAAACGTAAGCACCACTTCATTTCCCACACGTTCAATCTCAATGGATTGTATGCTGCGCACTGTTGACTTTTTACTCTTTTTGGCAGAAGTGAAGGATTTAAAATCATGGGTTCCGAGGAAAAAACAGGACGCCTTTTTCATCGCCTCCACATCCAGTCTATCAGGCAGCTGCCAGACATATCTTCTGTCAAAAACGCTGGGCACAGGGCTGTTTAAAATACGATAGCGATAAGTCTTTTTCTTTGCATTTAATCGGCTGTGAAACCGCTCCGGCACCTCCTCACAGGATATGACCGCCACATCCTCCGGCAGATAGGAATTGATCTTTTCCATCAGCTCCTTAGGCATCATTTCGGTATCCATGTGAAAATTCGCCACCTGTCCCCAGGCATGTACGCCTGCATCGGTACGGCCCGATGCCGCGATTTCCACCGGAGCTTTCGCCATCCTGGTCAGCAGCGCTTCAAATTTGCCCTGCAGGGTATTATCGGTGCTTCCCTGCTTCTGCCAGCCCTGATACCTGGTACCTTCGTACTGAATCGTAATTTTAAAATTGCGCATTCAGGCAACCTCCCAGGGATTTTTCTTTCCTTCCATAAAAAGCTTACAGCCCGTCAGAGAATCCCGGATTACAGTTTTTACCTCATTATCCGTATAAAACGCCATATGATGAGATACCGTCACATTGGGAAAGCTCCTTAAAATAGCCAGCTGTCGATTGTCCAGAATATCATTCTTGTGGTCATAATAGTAAAGTCCGAACTCTTTTTCCACAACATCCAGGCCTGCGGCTCCCACTTTTCCACATTCGATGGCCGAAATCAGCGCTTCGGAGTCGATTAATCCACCTCTGGCGGTATTGACAATCACCACGCCGTCTTTCATTTTTCCAATCGTTTCCGCATTGATCAGATGATGATTTTCTTCTGTCAGAGGCGTATGCAGCGTGATTACATCCGCCTGTGCCCAGATATCCTCCAGAGAAACATAGGAGGCGTATTTTTTCACCTCTTCATTTTCATAAAGGTCATAGGCGATCATTTTACAGCCAAAGCCGGATAGGTCAGAAATGACTGTCCGTCCGATGCGTCCCGTTCCGATGACACCCACGGTCAGATCCTTCAATTCTCTGCCCTGAATGCCATGCAATGTATAATCCTGCATATTGGTGCGCTGCATAATTCGCTTCATCCGCCGAATGCTCATCAATATCAGCATGACAGCATAATCTGCCACGCCGTTTGGACCATAAGGCGCATTGCCCACATGAATGCCAAACTCTCTGGCCGCATCCAGATCAATGTGATCATAACCGATTGTTCTGGTCACCAGATATTTTACCCCGTTTTTCGCAAAAGCCTCCATCAGCTCTCTGTTGATGGGGGATGTGATGATATCCACACAGGTACAGCCCTTTGTCAGTTCTGCATTGGAAAGATCGGGTGCATCGCTGCAGGTAACCAGCTGCAGACCCAGCTCTTTGCTGTATTGTTCAAACCATTCCTTCTCATCAAAAGGGCGCAGATTATATACCGCTACTTTCATTTTAATTTTCCTCCCTCAGCATTGCTTAAATCACATCGCTGCACAGCCGGCAGCGAATTTATCTGATATCTGTTTTATCTTCATCCGTCAATCGGCGGAAATGATTAAATCCGTGTATTAAAATCCGAACGCTGTCAATTGTGGTTGTAAAAAATCCTGCCTGATACATTCTGATGATAATCAAGCCCACAGGAACCGCTATAATCATGCCGCCGACACCGCCCAGCTTATAACCGATATACAGCAAAAACAGCGTTGGAAGAGCAGGCACCCCCACAGAATCTCCCACAACTTTAGGCTGAATCAGCTGCCTTGCCAGCTGTCCAAAGCCCCAGATGATGAGCAGACCGATTGCCATTTTATAGTTGCCGCCCAGAATTTTGATCACGGCCCATGGAAGCAGTACCGTTCCTGTCCCGAATACCGGAAAGAAATCCAGAAGTGCGATTCCAAACGAAATCAATGCGGCATGCTTGATTTTCAGAATCAGAAAACCGATCAACAGCAGCACATACATCCATATTTCAATTTTGAACTGTGCCTTAAAATAGCCGCCCACAGCTCCGATCAGGCTGTCATATAAAATCCGGCCTTTGCGGTGCAGCCCTTCCGGTATGTATTTATGAAGATTTGCAAATATTTCTTCCCGCTCGGCAATAAAGAAATATGCAGAGAGCAGCATCATGATGATTCCGATAAATACGGACGGAATATTTTTCGCGAAAGTCCCCACGGCCGATACTGTCGGGCTGCTGAGATTGTTGGCAATCCCGCTGGCAAAGCTGCCCAGCGCATTCACCAGCGCCGTCACCTGATTCTGCACCGGAGCAGGGAAATAACCGGCAATGGTTTCCAGCTGCTTTCCCGCATGGGAAAAATCAGACTGCATGGAGTTCCAAAGTTCCGGCAGTTCACTCACAAATCCGGAAATTTCCCGCACAAGAAGAGAAATCCCCCAATATCCTCCGCCGATAACCAGCGCAATGGCGGCAACGATAACGATTGCAGAGCCTGCCTTTCTGCGGATTCTGATTTTTTCATCCAGAAAACGCACCAGAGGGTTTGCTATCATGGAAATAATCCAGCCGATCACAAAGGGCAGGAAAAATCCAAGAACCTTCGGCAGTAAAAATACTGTCAGCAACAGGATTACAATCGCTGTCAGGATGTTCAAAATAACTTTCAGATATTTTCTATAAGGTTCCCTCATTCTCCACATCCTCCATCAGCAGACGGTCAAGCAGGTCATAAATTTCTTCTCTGCCCTGTTTTGTCTGAGCGGAAAAAGGGATGACGATCGTATCTTTTTCCGCCTGAAGGCCAACCTTCACCGCCTTGATCTGTTTCTGAATCTGACTGCGGTTAATTTTATCAAGCTTGGTTGCAATGATGATGGGATGGTATCCGTAATGCAGCATCCACTGGTACATTTCCCGGTCATTTGCAGAAGGATCATGCCGGATATCAATGAGCAGAAAGACTGCTTTGAGCTGCTTCGAGTTGTGCAGATATCGCTCAATCATCTTTCCCCACTGGGCCTTCACCTGTTCATTGGCCTTTGCATAGCCATATCCCGGCAGGTCCACCAGGTAAAAAGCATCATTTACATTATAAAAATTGATTGTCTGCGTTTTTCCCGGCTGGGAAGAAGTGCGGGCAAGGCTTTTCCGGTTCATGATCGCGTTGATCAGGGATGATTTTCCCACATTGCTTTTTCCGGCAAAAGCGACTTCCGGCAGTGTATTTTCCGGCAGCTTGCTGGTCACGCCGCACACCGTTTCCAGATTCACATTTTTTATGATCATCTGCAGATATCCTTTCTCTTTATGCTTCTGCTGCGAACGCGTGTGCAATCACGTCCCGCATATTTTCCACAAATATAATTTCCAGCCCGGATTTGATCTCGCCCGGAATTTCTTCCACATCCGGCCTGTTTTTTGCAGGCACCAGTACCGTTTTGATGCCGGCCATTTTCGCCGCCAGCGTCTTTTCCTTAAGTCCGCCGATTGCGAGTACGCGGCCTCTTAAGGTAATTTCACCGGTCATTGCCACATCAGCACGAACCGGCCTATGGGTCAGCGCGCTCAAAAGCGCTGTGGCCATTGTGATTCCGGCAGAGGGTCCGTCTTTGGGAACTGCACCCTCCGGAATATGGATGTGGAAATCACTGTTTTTAAATACGTCTTCCGCTATGCCATACTCGGGAGCAACGGAGCGGATGTAGCTGATTCCGGCCATCGCAGATTCCTTCATCACATCCCCCAGCTGTCCGGTGAGCTTCACTTCTCCCTTGCCGGGCATAATGTTCACTTCAATCTGCAGCGTATCGCCGCCCACACTGGTCCATGCGAGCCCTCTGACTATGCCGATTTCGTCCGTCTTATTGGCTCTGATGGGATTATATTTTTTCTTGCCCAGATAGTTCTCCAGATTTCTGCCGGTAACCTTTACCGCACTCTTTTTGTGCTGCATAAGCTCTCTTGCAGCTTTCCTGCAAATCTCACCGATTCTCCGTTCCAGCCCTCTGACACCGGCCTCTCTGGTATAGGATTCTATGACTTCCCTCAAAGCGCCGTCACTGATCGACAGCTTTCCGCCGTCCATCCCGTTTTTCTTCAGTTCTTTGTCCAGCAGATGCTCTTTGGCTATATGGAACTTTTCATTAGCCGTGTAGCTGGTTATCTCGATGATTTCCATTCTGTCAAGCAGCGGCCTGGGAATGGTCTCTGTGGTATTCGCGGTTGCGATAAACAAAACTTCCGATAAATCCAGCGGTATTTCAATGTAATGATCTCTGAATCGATTATTCTGTTCCCCATCCAGAACTTCCAGGAGCGCAGATGAAGTATCTCCTTTATAATCGCTGGATACCTTATCAATTTCATCCAGAAGCATCAGCGGATTTTTCACGCCAGCCTGACGGATACCGGTGGCAATTCTGCCCGGCATGGATCCGATATAGGTTCTTCTGTGTCCCCGGATTTCCGCTTCATCTCTTACACCGCCCAGGCAGATGCGGACATATTTTTTATTCAACGCCTCCGCCACACTTCTGGCAATGGAGGTTTTACCGGTTCCCGGAGGTCCCACCAGACAAAGAATCGGACTGTCGCCGCCCTTTGTCAGCGCTCTCACCGATAAAAACTCCAGAATTCTCTCCTTCACCTTTTCCAGGCCATAGTGATCTCTTTCCAGAATTTCCTCCGCCCGGTTGATATCGCTGTTATCTTTGGATGCCTTATCCCAGGGCATTTCAAGAAGCGTCTCCACGTAAGTTCTCTGAACGCCGGCTTCTGCACTGTTATTTCCCATTTTCCGGAAACGGGCAATTTCCTTCGCAATCTTTTCTTTCACTTCTTTGGAGGCTTTCAGCTTAGACAACTGATTTTCAAACTGTTTTGCTTCCGAAACCTCGTCATCCCCAAGCTCCTGCTGAATGTAGTGAAGCTGCTCTCTCAAAATGTATTCCCGCTGATTTTTCTCAACCCGCTCTTTGACTTTCTCCGCCAGCTCACTGCGAATTTTCGCCACCGCAATCTCGTTGGACAAAATGCCGGCAAGTTCTTCAAAACGTTCCTTCACATTCCAGCATTCCAATACCTTCTGTTTCAGCGAATAATCCACCGGCATTGTTTCAATTATCTGGTCCAGCAGCTGTCCCAGATTCTGTATTTCTCCCATGTGGCGCAGAAGGGTTCTTCCAGTTCTGGGATAAAGGGAGCAGTATTTGGAAAAAAGTTCCTGAATGCTGCGATTCATGGCAGTTTCTTCCACACTGCTTTCTGTGACAACAACTTCCTCTTCCTCCACGGATGCCAGCAGATATTCATCCTCTGCATCCTGCGCAATTTCCAGTTCTGCCAGCCTGCCTCGTATCTTTCCTTCCACCATGACCCGCACCAGATTGTCCGGCAGCTTGGTCACCTGTCTGATATGGGCAACGCAGCCTGTAGTATACAGATCCTTTAATTCGGGCTCCTCCACATCCGCCTTTCTCTGAGCGATCAGAAAAATCTGCTGATCTGCTCCCATGGCAGTTTCAACCGCCTGAATGGATCTGTCTCTGCTCACATCAAAATGTATCATCATTCCCGGCAGAATAGTCATGCCCCGAAGAGCGACTGCCGGAATTTTTTTCAAATTATCCATAAAAAATCTCTCCAACGGGCCGCGGCCCGTCCCATATGTTTAAAATAGTGTGTGCTTTGCACACATTCTGCATCGGACATACTTACGCAGGCGACAATTTCCGGCAATCGCAGATTGCCGGGGTGCTGCAAATACGCATATTCGTGTTTTTTTATACGGCAGGAAAGGAAGTTTCCTGTCGTGCAAAAATGCAAACGCCGCCCGACATGGGCGGCGTTATCGTAACTATTTTGATAACTGTCTGGTACTTTTACAATTATCTATTTTGCTTCCTTAAAACCGTCCAGAAGTCCCTGCTTTTCTTTTCGTACCACCATCGGTCCGCTGGTACCTTCAACAGCTTCTCTCGTAATCACACACTGTGTAATGCTTGAATCGGAAGGAATCTGATACATGATATCCATCATCGCCTTTTCCATGATGGAACGCAGTCCTCTCGCACCGGTCTTTCTCTCCAGGGCAAGGTCCGCAATCGCTTCAATTGCTTCCTTCTCAAATGTGAGCTTCACATGATCATAGCCAAACAGCTTCTGATACTGTTTGATCAAAGCGCTCTTGGGTTCTGTCAGAATCCGAACCAATGCCTCGCGGTCAAGTCCCTGCAGCGCAACATTGATCGGCACACGGCCCACAAATTCGGGAATCAGACCATATTTGACCAAATCCTGAGGTGTCACCTGCGCATACAGTTCCCCGATTTCTCTTTCCTTATTGGAAACAACCTGGGTGTTAAAGCCAATGCTCTTACGATCCAGTCTTCTCTCCACAATCCGGTCAATGCCGTCAAAAGCACCGCCGCAAATAAACAGAATATTGGTTGTATCAATCTGAATCAGTTCCTGCTGGGGATGCTTACGGCCACCCTGAGGCGGTACGCTGGCCATGGTTCCTTCCACGATTTTCAAAAGAGCCTGCTGTACACCCTCGCCGGAAACATCTCTGGTGATGGAAACATTTTCACTTTTCTTGGTGATCTTATCAATTTCGTCAATATATACGATACCCAGCTGTGCTCGTTCCACATCATAATCAGCTGCCTGAATGAGCTTTAACAGAATGTTTTCCACATCCTCGCCCACATAGCCAGCCTCCGTCAGCGTTGTGGCATCCGCAATTGCAAAGGGTACGTTAATGATTTTGGCAAGTGTCTGAGCAAGATACGTCTTACCGCTGCCGGTGGGTCCCAGCATGAGAATGTTAGACTTCTGCAGTTCTACGTCATCGTTGTCATCCTTTGCCATCACACGCTTGTAATGATTATACACCGCAACAGAAAGAACCTTCTTGGCCTCCTCCTGACCAATTACATAATCATCCAGAAACTCTTTGATCTGTACGGGCTTTAAAAGATTGATGTCGAGAGCATCTTTAACCGGCTCATCTTCATACTCTTCTTCGATAATTTCAGCACAGATGTCCACACACTCATCACAGATAAATACACCGTCGGGGCCTGCGATCAGCTTGCGCACCTGATCCTGTGTTTTATGACAAAACGAGCATCTCACCTGGTCATCAGAAATTCTGCCTGCCATTTTACACTCCTATCTAACGCATCATGAATAACCGTCAAGCGGTTATTTCAAATATTCTGGCAATAAAAAGTCCGCAGAGCGCACTTTCCATTATTTATTATAAGAATCCTCATGGGAGGAAATCACCATGTCGATCAGACCATATTCTTTCGCTTCCTCTGCGGTCTTCCAGTTATCTCTTTCCGTATCGGCTGCGATTACTTCATAGTCTTTTCCAGTATTCTCCGCCATGATGCGATTCATACGTTCTTTTATTTTTAAAATATGTCTGGCATTGATTTCAATGTCAGTCGCCTGCCCCTGCGCACCGCCGAGTGGCTGATGAATCATGATCTCCGCATTGGGCAGAGCCATTCTCTTGCCCTTTGTGCCGCCTGCAAGCAAAAATGCACCCATGCTGGCTGCCATACCGATACAGATAGTGGATACATCACATTTGATATATTTCATGGTATCGTAAATTGCCATGCCTGCGGAAATGGAACCGCCGGGGCTGTTAATATACAGATGGATATCCTTATCCGGATCTTCTGATTCCAGATAAAGCAGCTGTGCCACTACAAGGCTGGCTGTCACATCATTAACTTCCTCTCCCAGGAAAATAATTCTCTCTTTTAACAGTCTGGAATAAATGTCGTAGGTACGTTCTCCACGACTTGTCTGTTCAAGGACATAAGGAACTAAACTCATAATAGAAAACCTCGATTCTGCCGCCCTGAAAGCGGCCTTATTATACAGGACAGTGCCTGTAATGATTACCTGTCACGTTCCATCACGCAACGACTATTACAATCTTAGCGCACACGGTTCTCTTTTGCAACCTGCCCCTGACTGAATTCATAAAGATTTAATACTTGCACCTGCCGGCATATGCCAGGCAGGTGCAGCAATGAACATTTATTTTTCTACAGCTTCCTTCACTACGAATTCTGCAGCTTTCTTCACTGCCAGATCTTCCTTGACCTGTTTCTTGCCGTTCTCACCCAGAACTTCCTTCACCTTATCAGCTTCCATCTGATACATTTCAGCCATTCTCTTTACTTCTTCTTCGAAGTCTTCTTCGGAAGCTTCAATGTTCTCAGCAGCTACAACAGCTTCCAGAACCAGTCTGGATTTGATCTTGCGGTCAGCCTGAGGCTTCACCTGCTCCAGCATTTTGTCATAGGTAAGACCTGTGAACTGGAAATACTGATCCATGGAAATACCCTGCATCTGAATTCTCTGGGCAAAGTCATCCACGATCTGTCTCTGCTGTGTCTCAACCATTGCATCCGGAATTTCCATCTGAGCGTTTGCGATTACCGCATCGATAACAGCATCTTCTTTTGCGTTCTTCGCATCAGCTTCCTTCTTCTCAACCAGTTTCTTTTTGATGTCAGCTTTGTACTCGTCCAGAGTATCGAATTCGGAAACTTCACCTGCAAACTCATCATTCAGTTCGGGCAGCTGCTTTTCCTTGATTTCCTTTACTGTAACCTTAAACAGAGCGGGCTTGCCAGCCAGTTCTGCCGCCTGATAATCTTCAGGGAAAGTTACGTTTACATCGCACTCGTCTCCTGCATTCTTGCCGATCAGCTGCTCTTCGAAGTTGTCAATAAAGGAATGAGAGCCGATGGTCAGGCTGTAGTTCTCACCCTTGCCTCCTTCAAATGCAACACCGTCAACAAAGCCTTCAAAGTCGATCACTGCGATGTCACCATCTGCAACGGGTCTTCCTTCTACTGCAACTGTTCTTGCGTTGTTCTCAGCCTGCTGTTTTAAATCAGCATCAACTTCTTCATCTGTAACAGTTACATCAATCTTCTCTACTTCAACGCCCTTGTAAGCGCCCAGAGTAACTTCAGGCTTTAATGCAACTTCAGCGGTGAAGATGAATGCCTTGCCTTCTTCGATCTGAGTCACATTTACCTTGGGAGAAGAAACGATTGTTTCTGTGCACTCTTCCAGAGCCTTTTCGTATGCATCGGGAATGATGGAATTGGCAGCTTCTTCATAGAATACTTCCTTACCATACATCTGCTCGATCATCTTCTTGGGCACTTTGCCCTTGCGGAAACCGGGAACAGAAATCTTACTCTTATTCTTCTGGTAAGCAGCTTCCACCGCCTTGGAAAATTCTTCAGCAGAAACTTCGATGGTCAGTTTCGCCATGTTCTTTTCGAGTTTTTCAACCTGTAAACTCATTGTGATATCCTCCTCGTATTTCTTTTGCATCATACAATTTTCTGATTTTGAATTTGTCGGCTGCTGTCGTTTCTTATTGTTCGTTTAACCGTCAAAAAAAGCGCACGACAAGGCATACCCACAGTCATTGTACGATTATAACACAAACGTTTCCAAAATACCAGTTTTATTTTGACATCATTGTTTGTTTATGCTATGTTTGTGTTATTGTTCACGGCGTTTCATCGTGCTGACCCCAAAGGGACCTGTGTCTGCTGCGGGAGAAGGCGGTTTTGTATGCATTCCCGCATCTGAAATGATGACGACAGTTTTAACAGCTTTTCTAATGGAGGTATTTTTATGTTTCAGGAAACACGCGTGGCTTTGATTGGAATTATGGTCGAAAATCCGGATTCTGTAGAGATGATGAATCAGCTTCTCCATGATTACAGTCAATATATCATCGGGCGCATGGGAATTCCTTATCGTGAAAAGAAACTGTCCATTATCAGTATTGTGCTGGATGCTCCCATAGACAAAATCAGTTCTCTCTCCGGTAAACTCGGGATGCTCGATGGTGTCAGCACCAAAACCATTTATACAAAACAAAGATAACCGGAGGAATTATAATGAAAAAGAACAAAATCTCAATGTTGATTGCGGCAGTGATTCTGACGCTGTCCGTCACAGGATGCAGCGCAGCTGCTGAAACGGAAAGCACCGGAGCACAGACTTCGGCACAAGAAACCCTGGCAGTAAAAGCTCCTGCAGAGGAAACGACCGCCGCAGAATCAACAGCGGTGTCAGAAACCGCTGCCGCAGAGCAAACCGTCATCCGTGTCGGCGGCTTAAAGGGCCCCACCACCATGGGACTTGTCAAGCTGATGGAGGATGCCCAAAATGGAAACTCCCAAAATCAGTACGAATTTACCATGGTCACCGCGGCAGATGAGCTGACCGCTTTAGTAGCCGGCGGGAAAGTGGATATCGCGCTGATGCCGGCCAACCTTTCCGCAGTGCTTTATCAGAAAACCGAACAGAATATTTCCGTTATCGACATCAATACGCTGGGGGTTCTCTATCTGGTGTCTGCAGATCCTTCTCTGGAAGAAAATTCCATCGAAAGTTTAAAAGGAAAAACCGTTTATCTGCCCGGCAAAGGCACCACCCCCGAATATGCGCTTTGCTATCTGATTGCCCGGTCGGGGCTTTCCGAAGAGGACGTGACTCTGGAATTTAAATCGGAAGCTACAGAAGTCGCTTCCATTCTTGCGGCAGACTCTTCTGCGATCGGACTTCTGCCCCAGCCCTTTGTTACAGTTGCCCTTTCCCAGAATGAAGCTCTAAACGTAGTGGGCGATCTTTCTGCGATCTGGGATGACATGAATTCCGACAGCCGGCTTGTGACAGGGGTGACCGTTGTGACCAATGACTTTTTGAATGCCCATCAGGATCTGGTGGATATTTTCTTAGAGGAACACGAAGCTTCCATCCAATTCACCAAAGAAGATCCCGAAACCGCTGCTGCTCTGATTGCCGAGGCCGGCATTGTTGCCAAAGCGCCCATCGCACAGAAAGCGCTTCCTTCCTGCAACATCGCCTACCTGGACAAAGAAGAAATGAAAGAGGCACTGGAGGGCTATTTCAATACTCTGCTGGAGCAAAATCCTGCCTCCGTCGGCGGCGCTCTGCCTGAAGATGCATTTTATTACATTCCCTGATAAATCGCTTTGGAAACGAGGACTGTCATGAAAAAAATACTGATCTGGTTCAAAAAGACTTTTGTTGTGCTGTTCTGGCTATGCGTCTGGCAGATTCTTTATCTTTTGATCGACAATAAAATCCTGCTTGCGGGCCCTCTGGAAACACTCAAAGTCTTTTTTCGCCAGGCGGTCACTTTAAAATTCTGGCAGACCGTTCTGTTTTCCTTCAGCAGAATCGGTCTCGGTTTTTTTCTTGCTTTTTTTGCCGGCCTTTTCACCGCATCGGTTTCCTGCAAATGGAACTGGTTTGATGAATTTCTCTCTCCTGTCATCCAGTTCATGAAGTCCATTCCGGTGGCTTCCTTCGTGATACTGGCGCTGATCTGGACGGGTGCCAAAAATCTCTCCGTTTTCATTTCTTTTCTTGTGGTTTATCCCATCCTTTACATCAGCACACTGACCGGTCTGAAAAACACTGATCAGAAGCTTCTGGAAATGGCGCAGGTTTTTGGAATTCCTTTTCACAAAAAAATTTTCTTTCTCTACCGCCCCGCGCTCTACCCTCATTTGTACAGCGCCTGCAAAAGTGCCCTGGGCATGGGCCTGAAATCCGGCATTGCGGCCGAGGTCATCGGCGTCCCTTCCGGCTCCGTCGGCGAAGGTCTCTACAGTTCCAAAATCTATCTGGATACCGCCGGACTGTTTTCCTGGACGCTCACCATCATTCTGCTCAGCACGATTTTTGAAAAACTTGTGTTATTTATACTAAAAAAATGCAGCGGAAAGGGGGCGATAAGCCATGACAAAACGAAACAGTGAGTCCTTATGTCCGGACATCCTCCTGAAAAATATTTCAAAATCCTATCCTGGAAAAACAGTGCTTCAAAATCTGAATCAAACCTTTTTGTCCGGACATGCTTATTGTATCATGGCGCCTTCGGGCACCGGAAAAACAACGCTTTTGCGCATCCTCTGCGGTCTGGAAAAACCGGACTGCGGACAGATTACAGGAACCGAACATCTGCGTTTTTCCGTTGTTTTTCAGGAAGACCGCCTTCTGGAAGGCTTAAGCGCAATCGAAAACATCCGGTTCAGTGCCGGAAAAAACATTGCGGCAGAAGAAGTCCAAAAGCTGATAAAAGATTTTCTTTCGGAAACAGATTTCAAAAAATCCGTCTCCGAATATTCCGGCGGCATGCGCAGGAAGGTCTGTCTGCTTCGCGCACTGCTTACCCCTTCCGATATGTTGCTTTTGGATGAACCCTTTTCCGGCCTGGATGAGGACTCCAGAAAAAAAGCCGTGGCGTTAATCCAAAAATACCGGAACGGACGCACCCTGCTTGTTTCCACCCATGACAGCCGTGATGCTGCCCGGCTGGATGCTGAAATCATCTCTCTGATTTCATAAGCTGTCAGCGCTTTTTAAATTTGCCATTTATTTTTACCAGTAACTACCATAATAATTCTCCCGCCGCCGAACATACTAAGGTCAAGATAAGTGATGACAAAGCGCGAACCGAACACGGCAGCTGCAGAGCCAAAAAGGTAAGCGAAAGGTCAAAGCGCTTATCTTGCGGCTGCCGACATATTTGTCAGCGACCGGGTAAAATAACAAACAGACAATTTACGGAGGTGAATTAGAAATGGCAAGTTCTTCTGGCAGATCTAATAGAGTAGAGGTTCCTGAAGCAAAAGCAGCTCTTGACAGATTCAAAACTGAGATTGCTTCTGAACTGGGTGTGAACTTAAAAGAAGGTTACAACGGTGACCTGACTTCTAAGGAAGCCGGTTCCATCGGTGGCGAAATGGTTCGCAGAATGATCAAGAAGCAGGAAGAGGAAATGAACAAATAACTCTTTCTGTAAAGAAATGAAGGAGGGGTCGTTGCATCTTCGCAGCGGCCCCTTTTTCAATGCGCCCATCGGGCACAGATTCTTATTCAGTTATGACGGAATCCATTCAGACCGTTTTGCCAGATGATGAATTACATCACGCCTTGTGACGATACCAATAAAGATCTTATCGTCATCCACGACCGGCACAAAGTTCTGAGATGTCACTTTTTCCAATAATCCTTCCATATTGACATTGATATGTACAGGCTTATTATCATGCAGCCTTTTAACTTCCATCACAGATATATTTTCCATTTTCCGAAGATCGGGAAAATCCCGGTTTTTCAGTCCCCAGAGCACATCTCCATCGGTAAGAGTCCCGATATATCTGCCATCTACAGACAACAGCGGAACCGCTGTAAATCCATGATGCTCCATCTTTTCCAAAGCCTGTCTGAGCGTGTCATCTTCCCTCACATAAGCGACTTCGCTTTTGGGTGTCAGAAAAAATAATATATTCATCCCTTCGTATTTACTGCCTTTCGTATACAATGCCTTCTGCAAGCTGATTTGCCGCATCCGGTGAAACAAGCTTCTCCACAATTTTAAGTCCGAACGGAATCGCACAGCCCATACCGCGGCCGGTAATTACATTTCCATCCGCTTCCACTGCCGAAGCTGTCACCTTCGCCCCTTCCAGATGCGTTTCAAAAGACGGATAACAGGTTGCCTTTCTTCCTTTTAAAAAGCCCCGATGTCCCAAAATGCTGGGCGCCGCACAGATGGCTGCCACCCATTTTCCATTCTGATAATGATGATCCAACGCCTCCATCAGCCTGCCGCAGGCCTCCAGATTCGTAGTGCCCGGCATTCCTCCCGGCAGCACGAGCATGTCAAACCCATTCATATCCACATCTGCCAGTGCAGCATCCATTTTCACCGCAATCCCATGAGAACCTTTTACCAATTCACTTCCGGCAACGGAAATCATCGTCACACCGATGCCGGCGCGCCTACAAAGATCCACCACCGTAAGCGCTTCTATTTCTTCATATCCTTCTGCAAAAAAAATACCGATTTCTGCCATATCAAACTCCTTTCCACAACGCAGCAAAGCCCGGAGCAATAGATGTTAAATTCCTCTCCTGCCGCTCCTTTTCATATGTCTATCATAGCAGATATTATGTGTCCATTAAAGGGCGAAAATATGAATAATTTCTAAAGATTTGGCCATTTTACTAATTTTATGATACAATTAGCACAATCATTCTATCTTAAGGAGGCCCCATGGAAATCGAACGTAAATTTACCATAAAAAAACTGCCCGATAATCTGACCGCATTTCCCTTCCACATCATCGAACAGGCTTATTTGAACACCGATCCGGTTGTGCGTGTTCGCAGGGAGGATGACAATTATTACATGACCTACAAGGGGAAAGGACTTCTTGCCAGAGAGGAATATAACCTTCCCTTAAACCGCCCCTCCTACGAACATTTAAAGGAAAAAGCGGACGGCAATCTCATCTCCAAAAGACGCTATCTGATCCCCTGCGAACCCTACACCAGCGAACTTGATGTTTTCGAAGCTCCATTTGCGCCTTTGGTCATTGCAGAAGTGGAATTTCCCAGCATAGAGGAAGCGCAAAATTTTCAGCCGCCTGCCTGGTTTGATCAGGATGTGACAAAGGATCCGACTTACCACAATTCGAACATGAGCCGTCAGAAATTCTGACGGCTCATGTTCGAAGCTCCATGCGCACTCGCGCGCATGGGTTCTGCTGCCTTTTGGCAGCCGCGCTCGGCGCCGTTGTGCGCTTTGCACACAACGAAGACAGGCCGCCAGAAGTTCTGACGGCTCATGTTCGAAGCTCCATGCGCACTCGCGCGCATGGGTTCTGCTGCCTTTTGGCAGCCGCGCTCGGCGCCGTTG